>JAAWIS010000046.1 GCA_022796475.1 Lachnospiraceae bacterium
ATACATGCTATTGCCTCTGTTGTATTTTGAAGCAACAGAGGCAGTACTACTATATCTTGTGTCCGGGGTGGCTCTCAAGGTGGAAACTTCCAGGTGGCTTTCAAGCGGGAAACTGGTGGCTCCCAAGGAGGATAATATTCACTTGCGGAGAGATACGCAACCGGCGATCCAGTACGGATGTATGCTGCTTTTCGCATCTGGAACGAATATTTGAAAGCAAGGCTGCCCAGGGATCGGAACACCGCCGGTGAGCGGTTCCTGCGAAAAGCTTCTGCCTTAACCATCACTTTTCACACGGACAGCCCGCTGGATTTTGACAAAGACATCGGCAAAGCTATCCGCTTTGATCTGACCCGGAGGATATGGGGCGGGATACCGGATCAGGCGCTACGGCTTGACCTCTGGTATCCTGACCGGAGAAACATGACCGAATGTGTCTCCGCTTATCACTCGTTCTATCCGCTGCTGATCTACTACATGAACCGGCTTTCCGAGTGGGGGCTGAACTTCTGCAAGTGCAAAGTCTGCGGCAAGGTTTTTCTCGCCCAGAGCTTGCGCTATGAATTGTGCAGTGAAAAGTGCCGGAAACAGCAGGCCCTCCAGAACAAGAGGGATTTTGACAAGAGGGCAAGAAAAAACATCTATGATCTGCTCTATAAAAACGAGTGTCAAAGCTGGCGCAATAAGATCAACAAGGCAAAAAAACAGCCGATTTCCCGGCTGATCGGCTAGAAGAAATGCTGACTGCTTTTGAGGCGTTCAAGAAGGAAGCGTTGCAAAGGAAACGAGCTGTAAAAGAAAAAACAGCCAGCCCGAAAGAATTTACGGACTGGCTGTACCAGCAAAATCATATTATTGTGGAATTAATGAAATGAAAATTTCATTAATGTATAATAATCTATTTTTTTAGAATGCTCGCGATTGCATTCGCTATTTCCTGCGCATCGCTTTCCTGATTATCTCTGCCAAAAGAAATGCGAATTGTTCCTGCTGCATAATCTGCTGGTACAGCAATCGCCTGAATTACATGGGAAACCTGTGTGTTAACAGAATCACATGCCGAGCCCGTCGATATACAAATCCCCTTTAAATCCAGCCTGTGCAGCAGCATTTCACCGCTAGCATTTTTGATGGATATACTTACATTTCCCGAAACATGGTTATCGGCTCCGTTTCGGATAAAATCAATTCCAGCCTCGTCCAGTGCTTGGATAAGGCTGTTTTCCATTTTACGAAGCCTGCTTTCTGTTTCATCTATATGAGCGCAGTTTTTGCGAAGCGCCTCTGCCATCGCCACAATGGCCGCGACATTTTCTGTTCCTGCCCTCATCCCAAATTCCTGTGCACCGCCGTCAGAGAAGGAATAAATATCCGTTCCCTTCTTAACATAAAGAAATCCAATACCCTTGGGACCATTAAATTTATGCGCAGATGCTGAAAGCATATCAATACCCAAAGCATCCACATTTACCGGGATATGTCCTATGGCCTGTACAGCATCCGTATGAAATAACGCTCCATGTTCATGAGCTATCTCTGCAAGCTCCTTTATTGGCTCAATTGTACCTATCTCATTATTCACCAGCATAATGGACACCAACTTGGTATTGTCAGTGATAACCTTATTAAGCGTGGAAGGTGTGACAACTCCTTCTTTATCCACCCGGAGATAGGTAACTGGATACCCCAGACGCTCCACAGCGGCACAGGCATTCAGTATTGCATGATGTTCAATTTGACTGGTTAGAATAGAGCGACCATCGCCGTATTGCAATGTACCTTTAATGGCCCAATTGTCGCTCTCGGTACCTCCGGAGGTGAAAAAGATTTCCTCCGGCTGTGCACTGATGCAGTCAGCAATGGTTTTTCTGGCAGCGGCCAGCGCTTTTTTTGCCGGTCTTGCAAACGAATATGGCTGAGAGGCATTCCCATATTCTTTGAGCAAGTAAGGTTTCATTGCCTCGAATGCATCAATATCTAAAGCTGTCGTAGCAGCATTATCCGCATATATCACTGGCTCCGCCTCCCTTCATTATTCAAAGAGCTTGCAACCATCTTCTTTAAATTCTTCAATCTTATCTAAAATATCCTGCGATGTCACCTCAAGGTATTCTGCAAGACAGTCAAGGCAATAGAATTTGTCTATATCCTCGCCTAACAGCTTTTTATTAATCCCTATCTCGTTGCGTACAAGACCAGTTTTTCCGCAGGAAACACATGTTATCGTATTCATTCACCAATGTCCTTTACGCTTAATTCCGGTACTGTCTTCCCGCCAAACTCCTCCGGGTCAAGAATTCCAAGCTGAATCTTGATAATGGAGCGCATTTCGATAGCTGGCTTCAGACAGAACAAGTTAAAATCGTGGGAAGAAATATCCTCCGGGTGCTGTACATTCGGAAACAACAGCTTCAAATAGGCTGTGCAAATACGCTTGATCGCCTCCGTATCTCTCGTATCAGATTTCTCCGGAACTGCTACTCGTGCATCAACAACAGCGCGATATGTCGGGTCATCTCTCAGTTCGTGCATAATAGAGGAGAAATACTCTGAATTCAGAGCCCAACCACAAATCTTCAGATCATCGTTCATTCGAGGCAGTTCCCAGCCCTTTAAGAATCCGTGGAAGCGGTCTATCAAAGCACTTTCGTGAAATACCTTCGGCAAGTCACTGAACATATTCAAGTATTCATTCATGGAAGCCGCAGGAATATTGCCAAGAAGAATAATGCCGGAATCAGCAGCCCCCTCGTGATTGCCGACCGTGTACTTGCCGTTTTCCATATAGCCCTTGAGAGCACCACGCATCTCATCTACATCGGTAAAGTTAATAGTCTGCACTTCATCTAACGCCACATAATCATGACCAAATACCAGGCCTTCTGTTCTCCGAGCAACGTCATAAAACATCCTTGCTCTGGACATAGTGCCGCCAGAAGAAAGCCAACCATAGCGACTGACCGAGCCGAACAGATAAGACTTGCCGGTACCTTTGGGGGCAAGTTCAATCAAATTCAGTCGCCTCTCTACAAAAGGAAGCAATCTCGTAATCATGGCCAGCTTCTGCTGACGGGATTCGTAGCCAGCTGCATTATAATCGATGGCACCAAGGATAATATCAATCCACTCATCAAGGGTGAAAGATTCACGGGCATACTTATACTCATCCAAGTCAATAATATACGGACAGAAGTCTTGGAAACTCACCAGTTTAATTTTTCCAGCATCCCTGTCGCTCTCCGGGAACTGATACCCAAGCTCTACGATTCCCCAATTCTCCTCAGCTTTCAATAATGCCGCACTGCAATTTTCCCAAACATCTCTCGGAATCACAGTATCCTTAGTGGTCAGGCCGAAATCAGGAAGCGAAAAAGACAGACCCTGTGTCTTGATATCAATATCAACCGATATCTTGGCCAGGAATTTTACCTGCTCCTGGTAATTGACAATACGGTTCTTGATGGATTTCCAGTCCTCTTTTTTCGGAATAAACTCACGAATAAAAGCTGTAGCCCCATCAACATCGATTTCGCCATCGTCATCCTGAAAGCGCTTTAACACCCAATCTCGCATGAACGACGGCATCTTGAAGGAGGTGATAAAATTGCTCTTCTTCAGGTCTTTATAGACAACCATCTCGTCAAAGTTGTCCTTTAACTTTTCCACCATATCGGCGGACTGTAACTCGCTCATATTTGCCTCCTCCGATTAGAATAAATCTACTTCGCGGGTCTGCTTTTGTGCTTTAAACTCCAGCTTCACCGACATATTTCTCTCGCCATCATAAACCTCCGCAGAGTAATTGCCTTTCCTCTTGATCTTCGGAACTTCAAATCTTGCATGTTTCTTATCCGCTACAAACTCACCATCATAGAAATCGTCATCAATGAGCAGTCGAGGCTTGCTGAGCGGAATATTGGAATAAAGCACCAATTCCGGAGTAACACGAGGCTTTAGTGTAATGACAGGATTTACAAAGCAAAGTTCAATATTGTCCGGACGCTTTGTCAGAGTGATGATGGGCACCACCACTTCCTCAAGGGAAGCCCCGCCGTGTACTTCTACATTTGCCCGACGGCCACCCTTAAAACGCTCATAGTTTGCAAGAACAGCGAATCCATCTTCATAAGCAACAAACGACAGATTCGGGTCTTCTGCAGCCGGACAACATCGTCCGCTGTGTTCACCCGACTCCTCTAGCTCAATGCTAGAATTCAACTCATGACCATAACGCACTGCCAATCTGCTGGCACCGTGGTCGGCTACAATCAACGCTTTCTCCAGCGTTCCTTGCACAAGCATGGACTGAATCATCCGTAGTTGTTCATCGATTACATCCAATTCCTCAAATAAATGAAGAGGGTACTCACATTTCCGATAATCGTAAACCTGGCTGTGATGCTTTATCTCGTCAAGGTCATCAATTTTTCTCCAGTCTCCGTCCGCAAAATACTGTAAAAACTCTTTGTTTTTAACTGTGATGGAGGGCAGCTCGCAGTGGCCTATGGCTACTTCTGATACCAGGCCATATTCCTCGCACTTTGCCATGATAAAAGCAAGGTACTCCACACCAAGTGCATCGAAAAAGAAGCATTGTACCTTCTTCTTATCCATGTGAGAAATGATGCTGCTCCTCGGCTGCAATTTATTATAGAGCCGAGGTGATTGGGCGTAAGCATTGACCCTTTTCAGAAACTCCGGAAAGATACGATTTGTGATCTTTTGAAGTTTGTAGTCCCGGAAATATGTAGTCAAATCCCCCCGGAAGCTACTGTCGGATTCCGGCAGCTTAGTGTTCACGACATCAAAGACGAAATCCTGCATATATAAATGCAAAAGCTTAGACATACTACGTGTTGCGCAGGAAATTTCTTCCGGTGTGAAATCATAAAGGCTGAGGCACCGTACAAAGTCGTACTTTTCCTGCGTGCTGCTGTCAGTCAGGTAGAACACCTCGTCCTTTTGGTGACGGCCCAGTTTATCACAATATTTTTTAACAAGCGGCAGATTCTCCGGCAACTGCTCCAACAGCCTCTTTCGTTCTGTATAATACCGTTCAAACTCCGGATGCGAAATATCTACATCTGCAAAATCCAGATATGCGTGCATCTCAAAAGAATCAACATTATCACAATTTCCAAGTATCAACGTCAGATAGTGGTTATTAGCCTCACCGAAGGACTTCAATGACAGCCACAAGAGCCACTGCATCTTCTTATCGCCGGATTCCCAAACATCTGATAGATGCGCCGACAGATTTGCTGTAGCGCCAAATTCATCACAAACCAATGCAGAAAAACTACTCTTGCCAGACATTTTGGAAGCAAGCCAGCTCCACTGAACATCTGTTCCGTATGCTTTTTCTGTAGCTCCTGCAATATCTGAATATTTTGTGGTCAACGCCTCATAAATGCCTTCGGAAGATGTAACGGAATAAACAGCGTTTCGGAAAATATCAACAGGGAACGAGCTAAGTGTCGTCACAGCAGGGGGATTCTGACGCTGCATATCCGTCAATCTTTCAAGGTAGGTGAGAAGTCTCGGAATATCAGGAAGTGGCTTAAATCCAATACACTCTTCTTCAGTTTTCGCAAACTTTATCTGTGGCAACGGCGAAACCTCTCCGTCAACCAGAACGACTCTATTTTTTATCCGGATATCACGATTCATAAATTTCTGAAGCATCTGTTCACAATGGTCAAGAAGAACAATGCCATATCCGCTAATAGGGTAACTAAGCACCTCGTCCAGCTTTGCGGCCAACGCACTATCGCTGCGAAGCATCTGTGCCTGCGACAGCCCAACTAAGGCATAGTTTCCACTGCCGCTTACAATAGAAACGGCTGCATCGACATCAGGCAGACCGTTGGGCAGGCAATTTTGGGAAACGTAAACACATCTCTTGCAGCTATCGGCCTCAAGGCGTTGGAGGATTTCCTGATAAACATCGTAATTCTCCGTATTCACCAACAAGAAATAGCCGGTCTTTTTTCCGTTAAAATAGGCACTTATTTGCTCGAAACATTCACTTGTGTTATTGCAACGCATAAATGCCCTCCTTATTCATTCTTCAGAATTTCCATACCCACCGTAAGATTGTCAGCAATGAGCTCATTCAAATAGCGACGCAGCTCAGTAGCATCCATCTTATCGATCACAGCCTGTGCACGCTCACAACCGCTGAGTTTGTATTGCTTTTCTGCTAGTACTTTCAGACGGTTCTTCACTGCGGAATTATCCATCCAGTTATACGTCTTGTCTGGGATACTTCCAATTAGGCTCTTCCGAATAGAATCCGCATTCTTTAGCATAATGGCGTAATCGCCGACAACACGCTCCATAAAGCAGCGGTCTCGCTCCTGCGGGTCATTCAAACGATCATAAAACGTAGCCGCCTCAAGATAATTGATGGCCTTGGTAATATCTGCATCCGAAGCAGAATATGCAAGAATGGTGGCAAAGATAGTTCTTGCCTCTCCGCGCTCTGTGTCATCAAACATACAAAGGATCGGTGTATCATACCGGTCAGACCAATCGGACGGGTCTTTTGTTCCGGTCTTCTCCAGCCAGAGATTCTTCAGCTGAGTCTTCCGAATGCTCTTTTTGTAGTTGCTTACAGCATTCTCAATGTATTGATAATATTCCGTGCTGGACTTGGTAAACTGGCCAGCTGGAATGGTGCTGCAGAATCCGGCAACATCCTGCTCATCCAGTTCTTCTACAAACGTGCCTGCAACCTGTTTAAAATACGGCAACTGGTCTTTATAGAAGTGCTCAAATGCCTCACGTTGCGTTATCAGCGCATCATAAAATTGTTGCTTATACTGTTCCTGCAGTTGGCCGCTCTGCTTCATGTAATAGAGCTGGACTAAAAGCTGGCTCAGGTCTCCGGCATATTTGCGCAGGACATCATACGGCATACGGATGTTGTTGGAGCGCTTGTTCCACTCCAATACCATGTCCCGGAGGTTGGTGCATTTCGGCAGGCTCTTATTGCTTTCAGCTATGATGCGATACTCCAAAATGACGTCCGAAATCTTCTCGTCCGCAGTAACAGAGCTCCATACCCAGTTCGCGGCATCCGCATTAAATTTCAGTTTTACCTGGTCAAGATAGGCTCCACCATCGCCAATTTCATTTGCCAGCTGTCGGAGCACACCACCCTGATAAATATTAATATAAGCCAGCATACCCTTGCGACACATCTCATTGGTCAGGAGACTTTCCATGTTCCGCGTGATGGCGACATTGTCATGAACAAGGGAACCAATCTGGTCTGCAAGAGCACTCTCCGTGGCCTTGTTGCTGTTTGCAGTGTTGGCAATGCCACAGTAGGCATCAATTACGGTGGTAATCTGATCAGTAGCTGTTTCCAACCGCACCGTGTTCAGAATATATTTCAAGCACCAAATAGGGAAGGTAAGGCCTTTCATCTTGATACGAATTTGATCACGGGCGCTTTCAATAGAGCCACACTGCGACATCGGAATGTGGAACGCAGTCGATGTGCACTGAAGGAAGCAGCGTTGGCTTGCGCTCATAGCAACGATGTATTCTTCTTTATATTTCGAGGACGGAGAAAATTTCTGATTGATTGCGTTGGCAATCATCTGCTTCATTTTCCCCGGTGTCATACTTTCACTGGAAGAGCCATTGCTCCAGAAATAATCAGCGGTGGCATATTCCTTCAGCACAAAGCCCATAATAAAAGCGGTCACATTGCTGGGCATAAATCCGTAAGGGGCCTCTTCTAGCGCCTCATAAATGGAAAGAATGCTGATACGACCGGAAGCCTTCTCGAAGCCAACTTTTACGACCTTCTCTACTTCCTGCTTGATGCGGACAATTGGCAGGCTCTTTTTCGTGGAGTCTTCCCAATAGCGCTCAACCTTCCATGCACCTTCCAGTGCAGTCGCAAGGCTGGTCTTCACATTGGAAGATTTAAAGGTGGACTTTAACTCCTCTGCGATACCGCATTCAGCGCCCTGGGCCAGAGGGCCTTTCAAGAACATGTTGTCAATCAGATTGAACTGCTCAAGGCCGCAGAAATAAATCTGGTGGTTGAGCTTCTGCAGCTCCTCCTGCAATGCGGCGAGATTGGCCACGCGAGTGCCGCTCTTACGCTCAGGTGTATACAGGATAAAAGCACCGGCAGAAATTCTCTGTTTCCATTCAGTCAGGCACTTTTTCGCCTGTGTTTCAAATCCCATCGCACGCTGACGGTCATTCTGAGCATAATTTTTGCTGTATGCCATGTTTTCTACATACTGGCTCAAAAGGTCATCGCCCATAGGTGTCAGGCATTCGATATAGAATAGCTCGTTAGAAGGCTGAACGATTGCTTTCAAAATGGCATTTTTGATAGTGGCAGCCTCTGTATCATTCAGGGCAAAAGCCACCACAATCTTAAAACGATTCGGCTTGCTCTGTCCGCTCAGCTTGTTGCTGACCGGTGCTAAATTAGAGGAAGCTGCGCCCTCCATCACAAAACGGGAACGGATTGCAACAGGAAGCTGCACTGCAGACATCAGGTCGGCAAAAATAATCAAATCCTGCGTTTTTGTGCTGTTACGGATATCGTCCTTTAGTTTGTTAATCTTACCGATATCGCCGTCACGATTCGCAACAGTGTATTCCTTTAGACCATTGCCCACAGGCTTTTCAAAGAGAAGTCCCTGCTGACACAGACCAGCAGCAATATTGCGAGCTTTGCCCTTCGACCAGTCAGTACCTGCAAAGGCCAAGTCAATATTTTGCTCGTTGGGGCGTAGAAGTTCCACATCACCCACGCGCAAGGAAATGGCTTCCAGCAGCAGCACAGTTTTAAACACACGCTCCTGGTCTAGAATTAGGCTTCCCTTTTTCAGCAGACCGAAGGAATCCAGAATCACACGAACATCATCATTCAATCCATTCTGGTCTTTTCCGGTGAAGAAATCCCAGAGCATATCGATGGTGAGCAGGTTTATACTCTCCTCAGGACCATATTCGTTAATAAACCACTTGAAACCTTTTGCATCCGTCATGTCATTGCTGATAATGAAATCAAACATGCTACGAGCATTGGAATTGAATGCCACTGACATGTGTTTCAACAGCAGCGCTGCATACGGATGAATTGGAACGATAGACTGTAGCTCTGCATCAGAGATGATCGTCTTCTGACCCATCCTGGAGTGCTTTTTTGCACTGGCAATAATGGTATTGCGGACACTGGTTAGCCCTTCATTTAGGTCACCCTTGTATTCAGTCCACTCCGGGAGGAGCACAGGGTCATCGGTGGTTTTCATGGCCTGCGCCATCAACCGGAATGCCATATTCTCCGGCATCTCAATACGGACAGTTACATCGCCCACAAAACGATTCAAAATCTTCTTACGCATATCCTTATCCTGAATGAGAGAACTACTTTCGTGGGTCACGATAAGGAAATAAAACGGGTGGGACTCGCTGATTTCTGCAAGGGTCTGAAACCCAGTCAAAGCATTCTGATTGTTCTGAAAATACTCCGTAAACTCGTCCCACACGAAGAGAATAGCGGAGATGTCGTTCTCGTCAATGATGCTTTTAATCCATTCGCACATGGTCTGAATGTCCAAACGAAGGGCCGTAATGCCATTGTCCTCGGCAACCTTCAGGATATTGCGCATCATTTTAGAAACAGCGTCCTCATCCTCGGAATTCTTCAGCACAGAGATGACTTCATTCATATGCTTGCCGCCAAAATCCCACATGTACTTATCTTCCTGAATCAGGCTGGCAAAGTAGACTCGGTTTGCCTCTTTGTCTTCCAGCCAGTGCAGGGCAGCTTCCTTCAGGGATGCTTCACCACGATTGGTAATGCCATGCTCCTGCAGAGCAGCTGTTATGCTATCCTGCAAGGCTAGGATCAGGTCTTGGTCAGAACGGATAGACGCAGAGCCAATCCGGTGAATGGTAATCAATCTGCCGTTGCTCTTGTCCGTAATGAGCTGCTGGCAAAGGTCATCCCGGAGGCCATAATCCTTGAAGTAATCACGGATTTCGTCATCACTGGCCTCCAGCATAGATTTTACTGTCAGGGCTGCATGGGATTTACCGGTACCATAGGCACCTTCCACCCACAGGGAACGGGAGTCCTTGCCCGAGAGCATGATGTGGGTTTTCTCCAACAGCTTTACAAAGGTTTCATGAGGATAGAATGAAGTCCATTTGACTTCACCGGATTTTATCAGGTCAGCCGTAACCGCTGCATAATACTTTGGATCAATGTTAAAATAATCCTTGTAAGTTTTCTTGCTCATTGTCTTTTCTCCTACTATCTCAGAATATTGTCAACACATCCTGAGAGAATTTGTCTTCACGTAAGCTAATGGTATCCAATCCCAAAGAGAAGCTGGCCGAAATAAAGTCTGAATAGTTTACGGACAGACCATTCAGAATTGGAACCATTGTATCGTAATTCAGACCAAAGATTCTGGTCGGGCTGATGCCGTCACGCTCAATGGAATCATCCAGTAATGTGGACAGCGAGAACTGGTAGTATCCACCACATTTCTCTGCAAACTTGTAGAGCGAGTAGAGAATGACACGGGCATCGGGATTTTCCCAAGATACACGTTGAAGATAATTCATAGTCTTTTTTACATCTCCATTTTTATTGGTTTTCGATGTAATATCAGGACGGCCCAGACCAATCTGCTGAAAAATCTCATTAGAGCCAAGAATCACTTTGAAGCTATTCCAAAACTCGCCACGAGCTTTTTTTGTAGCCTCTTCCATATCCAAATCCAGTTGAGCAGCCTCATAAAATTGGTCAAATGGTATATTCTCTACGTACCATCTAAAAGGTGCGGAATCCACTAAATTACACAGCATCAACGCCCATGTAGCTTCAGTATTGATACCCATCTCAATAATCTTTTCTCCAAAGCTCGTCAGTTTTCTTTTTTTAGTAATACCAGCATCATCGAGAAAACTAAACATCGTATCAGTTTTTCTGTTCCCCGGCTCATAACTTTGGTCTTCCAAATAATATCGTACCCACTCTGCGTCTACGCCGACACTTAAATAACGGTTAATTCCCTTTACATTCTGCATATCCCTACTTCCTTTCACAGAATTATAATATAAACATCCACTAAGAATCTTCAAACACGCACGACACCGAACACACTTATCAGAGATATGAACAGAATCTCCCTTCATAGAAATGTTCCTATGTGGGCACTCAGCTACGCATGTCATACATCTAATGCAATACTGCGACTTAGCCAGTACACTTTTAAATAGATAAATAAATTCTATAGAATTCTTTGTGCGTCCTTGGTTTTGAATGATAAAAGTTGTAATATTTCCCTCGGTTGTGAGTTCACATTTCCGCCAAACTCCTTCATATTCCAAAAGGAAATGCGGAGCATTGTTATCCATTTCGCCTATAACCTTGTACCATTCAATCCAATCAGATTTCAGATTTGTAACTATGAATATTAGCGAATCCTTTCGCTCTTCAAACTTAAATCGTTCTTCCTCTGAAAACTTTAATTCACGACCGGTAAGCCGAGTTTTCCAGCCACCTGTTTCTAAAAAGTCCTTAGCGTTATTTCCTGACAAGTCTTTTTTGCTGGTACGAACAATAATATCACAAAACTTATCGACTTCATCCTGAAAAAATCTGCGCTTAATATACCCGTGCTTTTCGGAAGAATTGGGGCACATTATGCAGCCCACTCTATTAAATCCATACTTATATGCCCCATTCATCGAAAGATGTTGACCATATATATGCAAGTACACTTCAGCTGAAGACCAATCCAGTATTGGATGATAACTATATTGGCCAGCGAGTTTTTTTCCAAAACTCAGCTCATCATAATCAGAACGAGCAGGGCTCTCATCACCTCTAACGCCAGTAATCATCATAGCATGCAGTTTATCAAGGCCGTATATTTCACATAATTTGTTAATTACCGGCGCAGTTTTGTGTACCGTGCAGCACCAGCGTACTTTTCTTGCCGGAGGGCCAAATTGATCCCACGATTGAGTCGCCGGAAAATCCGCTTTAGCCTCGTAGAAGGAAATTCCCTCATCCTCACAATATTGTTTGACCTCTTTCGCTAAAGTTAAAGTCGTAGGGAATTCCATATTAGTATTTCCAAACAGAACTTTGAAATCGTTGTGAGGTAATGCTCTTTGTACTAAATCAAGAGCAACGATGCTGTCCTTGCCTCCACTAAATGCTACATAAAAAAGATTTACTTTTTTGCGATAAGAAATGTATGTGTTGTAAACCTTTTGAATGGTTTCTTGTGCAAGTGATTCCATTATCGCTCGATTTTTTACGACCATTCTTTCTATATCTACGAACTTCAGCGATGTACCTTTCGGCTCGGGTTCATCTAGAATAATCAGCTCTGGTGCAGTATATAAAGCTCCACCCTTTGTTTTTGCGACCAATCTGCCACGATAAATATAGTTGTTAGCTTCTGCCCACATGAGTGGAACGCAGTCGTCTTTGGGATACAACCAGTATTGGTCAAATCCCAGTATTGTTAATTCTGAGGCATAAACGGGGCGCGGTTCCTTGCTGAACTTCGATTGCTCTGTGATTAAAAGCAATCCTCCCGTTTCCTCATCCCATAAATACTGGTACATCAGGGTTTCCTCATTTCTCCTGTTTTTCTCTCTGTTCTTTTACCAGCTTTGCCTCCTGAATCACCGTCTCGATGCCTTCATAACGTCTTCGCTGCTGGTATCCCTTATCGACAATATATTGCAGAGCCTCCTTAGTGGAGTCCAGTGCATTGGATTTTGACAGCACATCCACCAATAAGGATCTGTAATCCGGAAAATCTGCATCCTTGCGCACCATTGCACCGTATACACCAGTTTTGATGAAAGAGGAGTGCAGCAAACGGAATTTCCTGCTGAAGCCAAACAGATAGCTCTCCAGCAGGTAGCTATTCCACGGATAGCCGATATTCGGGAAGTATAGGAAAAGATTTACTTCCGGAAGAGGAACATAATCTCCCGGACACATTCCTTCCAAAATATCGTCTATCGCTTCTATATCAAACTTGATTTGGTCTTTGCGCACCAATTTCGTGACGGAAACACGAATCATCTCGCTCAGTACCGAATCCCAGTAAATCACAATGTTCATTTCATTGCTCAGAGCCGACAGCTCGTCAACGGACAGCACCTCTTGGTCTTTTGCAAACTCTGTAAAAACATCTGCCATGCTCAATTCCTTACCCTTGAGGGTGATAATAGGCCCATTAAAAGCGAACTGATCTCGGAGGATGTAACCGAGGCAGTTCCTTAAGCCATAGGTGGTGTATCCATCCGTGTTGAGTGCAATGCCGGCGCATTTTTCTGCAATCAGCTGCATCAGTCGAACATCCGTAATATAGCTGTGATAGCTCAGTTCTTCATTTATCAAAGAAGAAAGATGTGCTAACTCATCTGCACTGACCGGCAGATTTGGCGCATAGAAATAGGTCTCAGCTGCAACATTCACGATGGAAGCTGTCGTAACCAGAATGGTTTTCATCCTTTCATAAGGAAGAAACCATGCCTTCTCATGAATGGCAGTATAATCCTGCGGCTGGTGGAACTTCTTCATAATGTGAAGCAAATCCTCCTGGGTATTTGCACCAGACCAGTTATTCGTCAGAAAAGAATAGCGCTGGGTGTATTTTCCATTGGCATGGGCCAGCAATAGCGATGCCAGGGCATCCTGATTGTATATGTGCAAATTGTCTGCAAGCGGCTGCTGGTATTTATCATAAACCGCTTCGATGTAAACGACCGTTGCACCTGAATCAAAAGCAGACAGAATATCACTCACGATTTCCATAACTAAGTCATTCTGACGATCATCCTGCTTGGGGAATACTCTATCTTCGCGCTTGGTTCCAACCATACTCATGATTTCATCAATGCGATCATCTGTTTCTGCTGGGGGACAGCCATATTTTTCCGCATAAAATCGCTTAAACCGCCCACGAAAAATTGGCCGCCCCGTCTGGTAGCCATCCTCGCAAAAATGCTCTGAAAGAATCTCCGTATAGCGGATTCGAGTTTCCTCAGGAAGGCCTTGCTGCTTTATAACCAGCTCAGCGGCTTTTAATTCCGGAAGTTTCTCTTCTAGCCGGGTATGGGCTATTATTGTCCCTGTACTGGAACGGTAAGCAACGAGCTTGGATACAGCTGCCTGGAAGCGGTTATGCTGCTGGACGTTTAAATCCCGGAAAGCCGAGATCTTCAAAAGGTTTTCCAAAATCTGTTGCAGTTTATTGGCATCCTCAATCAGGAACAGATCTGTATCGCAAATGCCATATTCATTGGCAGCCTTGCCGGACTGTCCGATAGCAGAAATATAGCTACGGATGGTGCCTGTTGCAGAACCGGTCTGCCGCATCCAGCTATAAATTGTTCCTTACTGCTTTCGGCATCCGAGCTATCGGTGCAGTCGTCTGCTCTTGGCATCAAAATTGTTCGAAACGCTGTGGTGCCTCGCCTCTGGTAATACACTTCCAGATTTTCATAATCCACATTACAAAGGTCAAGTAGTTTTTTTATCTTTCCCGCAATATCTGTAGCGCTGATGTTCGTTTCCAGATAGAAATTATCCTGTACCTTTTTGGGAGCCGTCATGCTACTTATTCCGGCTTCATCAGCGAAATCGCACCGGCCATGGCCACTGATGTTGCAGTTGATATAAGAACGCAACACATCTGGATAATCATCCAGCAGGCATTTGACAACCTGAACATACAATTGCGTCCAAGAGTTTACCTTGTCCTGATCCTCTCCGAAATATGAATACTCCGTTGGCAGTGTAAAAGCCAGAGATTGAATATTAGCGAAATCAATCTTATATAAGGCAGTGTCAACAGTGGAAGGCGCTGCTGTTTCTCTATACTCAACCATCTTCGGAGAAGGTTCTACAGATTCTGTTTCCATAGGAGTTGCATTCTTGATAGATTTCATCGGTGCTGCCTGAGCAAGCAGCTCAGGGTGCTCCTTCACAAAACGGTAGTAAAATCGCATTGCAGAGCTCATTTTGCTCAGATTTTTCTTATATGTAAAACGGAAGACCTTATTGGAATCAACCGTGTTCATCACCTTGCGAATATCAGCGAGGTCGGTCAATGCAAATAACTTCTTCTTAATTATGCTGCGTTTCAGGCAAAAATCCTCGATGTCAGTATACACCATATATAATTCCGACAGCTGTGCCGGAGATACTTGTGTTTTCAACCATGCAAAATACTGGTCTTGTATTGATTTGGTATCCGGCATGTTCCTTGCCTCCCTCAGCGTTTTTTCATAGGTTGCTCTATCATTCCGATACATGGCGACCACATCCTGAAATAACTTAGACATGGAAGATTTCTTCATGCCTTTTTCACCATCAGTCAGGATGTATTCCATCGTAGACATCTGTAGCGTAATGCCATTTACATTACGAAAAATGTCGTCTACTTCGATACCTTTTTTCTTCGCCCGTGCACGAAGCTCTGAAGACACCGCTTCAATCGCATCTTTCCGGGACGTCCTGCCCTCACGAGCGGAGATCAGCGCATTCAACATAATAACTGCTTCACTCATATCCCAAGGTACTCTTTGCGCCATCTCACCACTCTTTTCTATCCATATTCTATCCCTCTACATTAATAATTTAATATGTTCTCTTTTTCCTCCAAAATAACAGAACATATATCTCCAATATCGCAACGCAAATACTGACAAATACGCATCAGAACACTCAAAGCAACCTCTTCGCCCTTATTCAACTTAGCCATAGTTCCAGTAGCCAATTTCAAATCTGTACGTAACATAGCTTTACTGATGTCTCGCTCTAATAGCAGCAACCACAGCTTTTTATAACTAATTCGCATATTATATAACTCCTTGCACTGTGTGATTCGACAAAACCTCTCATATTCTAACCGAAAAAAACAGAAGCGCAACGGATTTCTTTGAAAAATTGCACGCAAAATTTGAGTTCTTGAATTTTATAAAAACACCTGTGCCAATCAAAAAACCGACACAGGTGCTTTACATCCTACTATATGCTAAACCATCCCAAAGTGCTTCAGCGCCTCTTTAATTGCCTTCTCTTTCTCCGGCGGGCATTGCGGCTGCTTAGCATCTTCAGACTTTGGCTTATTATAATTCTCACGCTCGATGATACCGCACTTCTGTTTTACTTGTGCGATATACAAGCTGCTGACTTTCAAGCCGCTGTGCTCCAGAACATAGTCCTTGATCTCCTGGTAGGTAGCTTTCTTTTCCGCATCGGTCAAATCCAGTTCATCCATATCCAAGTTGATATCGATATGTTGCTTCGTATTGAGTTTGGACAATAAGCATACTGTTTCAACATGCGGTGAAAGGTGGCTTTTATACTACATAGCGAAAGGTTGCCCCTATGTTTTGTTATAGAGTGCCTAATTTGGGGTTTTACCCCTCTTACCCCTTTTGATGATTTTTTACCCCTTTATAATGTAATTCACCCCATTTATAAACAAAGTTCTAGTTTCCTGCATGAATCAGTTTTTTTAATTTTAAACTATCAAATTTTCTTTTGTTAACTTAATTTGCTTTCTACTTCCAAATCCATTAATATCGCTTTCATTTATTAACTTTGATATAGGATAAAAATATAATTTGTCCAACTTAGAATAATAATAAAGCATTCCAAATTGATATTTTAGTTTTGTAAACCATATTTTCAATTTTTCTGTATCCAAAAACTTGAGTTTTACTTCATTATCGTTATCCGATTCATCAATAATGAGTTCACAATAGTAGCTAATTTCTTCTCTTTTAATTTTAATGTCCATATTGTACTCTTCAAATACGATGCTATTTTTAATCCCTCTAAGGGTAAGATATTTTTCTACTAACTCAAAGTTTTCATCGCTTGATAAGTTAGATAATTCTTTTTTTTTGCTTAAACGCAACTGATCCAGCTCTTTAATCAATTGTTCTAAATTTATAAGTTCCTTCTTATTATCTAACTTATGTAAAATCTCATCTATTAATACATCAATTTGACGAATGTTGTTTTCTCTATTTATTCTTCGTTTTCTAATTCTTATGTGATATCTAGAATTTAATTTGAACGTATCAATATAATATCTACCTTTATTATTTTGTGCAGTATACTTATACAATGAATCTGCATCATATCCTCCAGCAATTGCAGGGCAACCCCCAGAAAAGACATCCTCTTTACATGGATCAAGTAACATTTCGCTCCAAGTATCACTTTTTTCACTATTGCATTTTTCACATGCATAATAAAGATTGCTATATAAATGAGGATTAAATACTTGTTCCCCGTCTGACTGAGGTCTAAAATGGTCTATTTCAAAATAATTTGCATCAATAAAACCAACTTCTTTTTCCTGCAATTTGCAATATGCACATTCATGAGAAAAGTCATTTCTTAGGTATACTTTACATTTTGGTGTTTCATAATTAGCCCATCTAAATTTTCGTTGATATTCCATTACATAGCACCTCAATCATTCTTTAAAATCTAGTTTGGAACTGATTTCTTTTAGTAATTTTATAGTATCTGATTCTTCCTCCTCTTGTTGCACAATTCCTTTATATATCATATTTTCTTTTCGCAACTCACAAGCTCTTTTAATTTTTTCAGCTACATCCACATAACGCTCAACAATTGCGTCCTTTTTTAATTCGTAGTCATAATCACCAAATTGGTCAGCAAATTCTTCAAGTTGATAATTAGTTAATAGTACAGCATATATTGTACTATCATGTTTTCTTATTTCTCTCAAAACATCAATCCCCTTATAAGTAACTTGCTTATCCAAATGATAATCAATAATCAAAAAATCAACATCTCTTTCCAAGACAATATCATAAAAACCTTCTACTGTTGCTGGTAATTCATTGATACATTCAAGGTGTAAGCCTTCTAATGCAAATAATTTTGTGTAAATATCTATATTTGCTACCTCATCTTCTATAAATAAACCTATTAATTCACTCATTCTTCATTATCTCCTTTAGGCAATAATATGACAAATTTGGCACCATGCAGAGTTTCTGAGCGCTCCACTTTTATTTCACCCCCATAGTTTTCCACAATATCTTTAACAATATTCAAACCTAAGCCAATACCTTCTTCCTTAGTTGTTTCAAATGGCCTGAATATATCCTTTTCTTTCCCCTTTGGAACCCCATTTCCAGAATCTTCAAAGCTAAGTATAATGTGAGATAAACTCTGATCAATGTAAATTTTAATTTGACGGATTTGCTTGCCCTTTACTTGTTCAAAGGCATTAGTAATCATATTAATAATAATTGACTCTAAATCAATTTGTTTCATTGTATAAACAATTTTCTGACTACATTTTGCATCTAAGGAAATATCAAATGAATTTACAATCGCTCTGTAAAATCCGCTTACTTCATCTAATACGTTTCCAAATTCTATGTCAACCGATGCCTCGCGTTTTCGCTTCCTCAAAAAATTAATAATCAAGTTACTATATGCATATATTCTACCAAAATCATTACTAACAATTTTTAATACATCCTTTATCTGATTCCTATTAGCATCTTTATCTAAATATACATTTATTAGATGTAAACTTGTTTGGATACGACTCACGATGTCGCTTGTTTCATGCCCGAATGATCCAGTTAGCATTCCGAGCGAAGCTAAATTTTTATACAGATTAAGCTCGCTTTCTTGAAAGTTGATCTTCTCCTGATAAATTCTTTTTGTATCACTATAATGCTGATTGTAATCATTTTGCAGTTTTTCTATATCTGCCTTTTTCTTTTCAGAATCTTCAATAAATGCCTTAGCTAATTGTTGTAATTTTTCAGGCATCGCATTATGATCAACAGTTTGAGTAACTTCCTCAATTTGTTTGATAAATGGATTGTCTAGATATTGCTTTTTTACATTGTCAAATTGAACATCTATTTTCTCTTTTTCCGCTGCTAACTTTTTTATGTTTTCCTGTTCAGCTAAATACGCTTTACGCCTAACATCACTAATCAAATTAGTGCATTTAGTCAAAAAGCTTATAAGTTGTTCATATGCTTCATTTTCAATAATTCCCTCTCTATTGGTTGCATCAACAAGTAGTGGATTAGTAACATCACCAATTCTCACAACACCAATTACCTGATTATTACCCACCAAATACCCATGTGTATCTTTAACTTTCTTTTGGTCTAAAAAAAGCCAATCATTTCCAATATCACCAAAAGGTTTAACTCGAAAATTATCACGATAGATTTTAATTCCACAATAAGTATCTAACATTTTTTGAGCAAATCTAAAATTATATCCCGCACTTGTAAGGTTACTGGAATCTCTAAGAAAGAAGTATATTTCCGCACTAACATCACCACACAAAAGAGGCTGTTCATATTCTTCTTCTATCAAATCTTTTTTTCCTTCTTTATCTTTATATGATATGTATATTTTTTTCGCATTATCATAAATTTTCGCATCAACTTTTGCATACCTTAAATCAAGAATTTCATTTACTAAAACGATATCTTCTATTCTAAAATCCGGAGCAATAAGTTCTATTTTAAAGGGGTCTTGCTCAATTAAGTCCGGGGCAACAAGAAGTCTTAACTCTTTCTGTAATTTATCAACATCTTTTTGTTTCCATTCATCTCTAAGTCCTTCCATTACTAAAATCATACCTGTATGTGGTTCAGGTAGTTCATATTTTTGATATAGTTCATCTATCATTGAAAACGCGATGGCATCATTATGGACATCTAATGTTTCTAAGGAACTTTCGACATCCTCGACTAATTGCTCGATATTTTCATATTTTTCTAAGATTGGAACAATCTCTTTTTCAAGTTCATCAAGTATATTTATATTATAAAAAACAGGATAATCAAATGTATTCCTGCCCATAATTGTTGCAACTAAATTTTTATCCGTCATATCTACTTTGTCTGTTAAAAAGAAGTATTCTAGTTGACCACTAATGTACTTCGCAGCAGCAGAATCTTCATGATCCCTCAAGATATTAATTCGCTGATTTAATGCAGCAATATTTATATCTTCAAAGCTATTCCAATTAATTTTCACCTTATATGGCTGCTCCGTATCCGTGAAAGAATAGACACTTACCTTTTCGGCAATTCTTTCTACTGAAAATCTTCCAATACCTTTTTTTCCAGCTTTCTTTCTTCCTTTAGCCGAAAATGGTTCTGTCACTTTGTTATTAGTTCCTATTACCATCCATCTATTTTCAAAATCTTCTTGCGTCATGCCAGAACCAGTATCAATAAGAATTATTTTACTTTCAGGTGTATTAGGTTTATCTAAAATAATCTTCACACCATATGCATCTGCATCATAGGAATTTTTAATTAATTCAACCAAAGCAGTAACGAAATCAGTAACCAACTCTCTTCCCAACTGGCTAATATGTCGTGAATTTGTCCTAAATCTTAATTTTTTCATCCATCTCACCTCAATAATTTGTAATAAAGTTAGTTTCATCCTCAGATAATCCATATGCTTTACAAACGAGCACATCTAATTCATTTTGATATTCTTGCAATTTACTCATATAGTTAGATACAAATTGAGAAATCGTTTGAACACCACTTTTTGGAAAAGGAAGTGCATTAAGTTCATTGGCTGATACCTGAGTATTACCACTTTTACTCGTGAAAATATAATTTACTAACCTTGAATTGAACATTCCTAAATAGTAATACATTTTTTCTATACTTAGGAGTTCATCTTTTCCTTCACTGCTACATAGAAAGTTCACATGATTCTCTAAAAAATAGCTTTCATATCTTTCCAAAAACTCATCCGTTATTATACATGATTTTAATCGAATATCTTTTTCAAAATTTGTAGTTCGTTGAATTAATAATCTTTTGCCTTTTAATACATACGATTTTGTTTTTTGCGTTATCAAAGCATATTGCTTTCTTTCTTCATTCGTAGAGCATACAGAAAAGTCAAACATTAATGGTTGTATATTCCCCCCATAGATAATAGGTATTGCTGTTAATTCCTCGTCCACAATATCTTCTTTATGTTGATTCCAAACAAAAAGTCCATTACAAAACTTTAATTTTGTTTCCTCACTATCCAACGGTAAGCAATCTGTAAATATTTTATCTAGAATACTATACATTTCAATTTTCTTATTAATTATAAATATATGATTATTTTGTTCATCCATCATTAATTTGGATCTAGATATTTTAAACTCAGCACTAATCGTTCCATTTCCATCATAAAACTGAATCTTGGTTTTGCTGTTTGCGACTGGTTTATTTTCTAAACAAATAATTAGTACTGCTTGCTCGGCTCGATCAAATACATTTTGTCTAGAATCAATATGGATTAAAGCTCTTATTCTTAAATCTTTTATTTTAGATCTAAGATTTTTAAAGTAAAGACCAGATCTTATAGATTGCGGTACAATAAAACACATTACACCATCTATTTTTAAATGTTTCATCCCCCAATACATAAAAAAAGAATAAATGTTTGGCTGACCATATAAGATTTCACTATACCCACTAATATTTTTGATTAATTTACTATTCAGCTTAAAATATGGAGGATTTCCCAAAATAATTGAATAGACATTATTGTCTGGCTCCACTATTGTATTTTTCCATTGTATGTTATTGAAAGCATTATCTGCATTCACAATATGATCTAAAATTCTTACTTTCTCTTCAGGTAACTCTTTTAACAAAATATATGTTATGTTTATTTTTGTGGCAATAACTGCAAAAGGATTAACATCATAACCAAATATATTTTTTTTAACATACTCAATCACTTCAGATTGCCGGAAAATCTTTTTTAATTCTTTGATTATTTCTATTACAAAAACACCTGTTCCACATGCAGGATCTATAATAAAATCGTCATTAGTTAAACACCGTAAATTATTTTTCATTTCACAAACCATTTTTTGTACAATATTAATTGGTGTATAAAATTGGCCTAGCTTTTTTTTGATATCTTTATTAATAAATGTATCATGTTGATTAATTAATTCACAAATATCTGAAAACTCATGCACATTAATATCATCAAAATTATCAGCAACAAATTTTTCTGTCATACTATACCAAGAATATAGTTGATCTACATCTAAACGCTCTAACAAAATAAGATAATTTGTATTTTCTATGTTAAAGCATCTATTAAATATAAATATTATCACATGGACAAATGCAACTTCAAAACTAATAGTTTCATATAATATCTTTTTATCAAGTTCTGTTACTTTATTTTCATTTGAATAAGACATTTTCTTATAATATTTTTTTTCAAATGTTTCAGGTATTTTAGTGTTTACATCTCCTGCCAAAGCAGAAATGATATTATAAATTTCTGACTGCATAATTCAGTTAGCCCCTTTACAAATTTTTCTTGGCATTAAATCTCATTGCAAAAACTCAAGATAATAATTCAAAATTTTAGCAACCTTTAACTCTTCTGCATAAGTAATAAGTCTGGAAAAATCTTTTTCAGGACTATCATTATATTTTTTCACCGTGCTCACAATAATCTCACTATCAACTCTACTTCTGTTACGAATAATATCACAAATACTACGTTCAATATTATATGTTCTTACATTTCTACCATAACGGGTTTTTATTTCCGTTTCTCCAAGAGTATATAAGTCTTGACGGATAGAATGCACTCTAGCTCCATTATTCACTAGATTTTTAGTGTTTGTTCCCGTTTTCACTGTCACAATTGGTTGCTTAGGCATTTTTTCGATATATTGATGTAAAAATAATGCTGACTCATGAGAGAATGTCGCTTGTGAAAATCTCATCTGAAAACAATACATTTTATCATCGTTACTTTGAGTTGATATATATATCCCTCGCTTATACCGTTCCAACATTCCTTTTTTAATAAGTTCCGAAAGATATGTTCTAGGAATTCCAAGCTCTGTTACCATTTTTGTTGATATAATACCATCATTATCATCGACTAATTTTTTAAGCATTTTTGTATAATCCATCTGCTATCCCTCTTTTTACAAACTAGCTAACATTATACATCCCTTTAGTGAGTTTGTAAATACACGTCCTGCCAATTTAATGCTTTACTCCTGCTTTTGCAATCCTGCGACACCGGACTTTTCGTACTTCCTATCAATAATGACACTATCTATTATTAGCATTATACTCAATTTCCGTTCCATCCAAGAATACTGTCACAACCATCCCATTCTCATACACCTTAATATAATCCACCGTCCGAAGCATCAAATCAATATCCAGCTCCTTTATCGGTTGTGCATCCTTAGTAACCTCCATAAAATCCATCGCCCGGAACCTCGCCAGCAAATCCTCCCCCTGCATCTTCCTTTCCCACTCCGGCACCAGCATATCCCTACACTCCAACAACCTGTTCCACGCCATCAGGTAAATCTCAATCAATGTTTCCTCATAAATATGCCGATTCCCACATCCCAGCACACCTTTCACCTTATACCGCTCACTGCACTGCCACGGTTTCCGCTCGGTGTCCGCCAGCCCTTCCTCGCAAAAGCCCTGTTGCACTCCCCACAAATAATCTTGCTGGAAAATGGATTCACTTCCGTGTTTTGGGAAAACCGTGTAATATTATGCTCCTCCAAATACTGTTCCCTCCGCTTCATTTCCAATTGTACACATTCCCAAATCCAAGGCTCTATAATCGCCTCATGGTCATCCTCAATATAATACTGCTGTACTTCCCCCTCATTCTGTACCCGCTTCTTCGTCAGGAAGTCCACAGTGTAACTTTTCTGCAGGAGCGTATCCCCTTTATACTTTTCATTCTCCAGCATACTGCAAAT
This sequence comes from Lachnospiraceae bacterium, assembly GCA_022796475.1. Taxonomy (GTDB): domain Bacteria; phylum Bacillota; class Clostridia; order Lachnospirales; family Lachnospiraceae; genus Caccovicinus. Next base: position 23,853 of record JAAWIS010000046.1, read on the forward strand.
GGTTGTGGCCTGCCATTTCGTCCCGCCATCCCAGTTTATCACACCTTCCCTCTCAAAAATCCGTTTAATATAATCGGTAGTCTTCCCCCAAAGGAACTCCATAAAAATCCGCTTCACAATCTTCGCCTGCTGTTTATTCACAATCAGCTTCCCATTTTCATCAGCATCATAACCAAGAAACCGCTTGGTACTCATCTTATGCTGCCCGATTTCAAACCGCTTGCGGATCCCCCATGTGCTGTTCTCTGAAATATTCCTGCTCTCGTCCTGTGCAAGGAACGAAAGGATTGTAAGCAACACTTCCCTCTTTGCATCCAAGGTGTCTATGGCCTCCTTTTCGAATGTCACCCCAATGCCAAGTCCTTTCAGCTCCCGCACATAATTCAGGCAGTCCAGCGTATTTCTTGCAAACCGGAAGATGGACTTCGTGATAATCCGGTCAATCTTTCCCGCCCGGCAGTCCATGATCATCCGGTTAAATTCATCTCTTTTCTTGGTATTCGTACCTGAAATGCCTTCATCCGCATATATCCCCGCACATTCATACTCCGGGTTGCTGTTGATGCTTTCCGTATAAAACCGCACCTGGTTTTCATAGCTTAATAGCTGTTCTTCTTGGTCGGTACTCACCCGGCAGTACGCTGCCACCCGCAGTTTCTTCCTCTGCACGGCTTTCCCTTTCCTTGCTGCCGAATTCTGCTTTGCTGGTATAACGGTAATACTTCTTGCCATTCCTGTAAACCTCCTCTGCCACCGTTGGTTCTATAATATCCTGCCGCCTTGCCGATTCATCCGGAATCCGCACACCCGGACAGGCTTGTTTTCCTTCTTCAATATAAGTGGAGCAAAGCCACTCTACCTTCTTTTTATACCCTATCCTGCGCCGGAGTGTCTTTCCACAATGCGGGCAATATAGCATTCCCGTCAAAGGATATCTGTTCTGGTACTTTTGTGTGTCACTCTGGGCAATGTTCCTGCCCCGTTTATTTTCTTCTATCTTTTCCTGCAGGGCATCCCAAACCTCCGTGCTCAAAATCGCCGGATGACTGTCCTCCATGTAATAACTCTGTACTTCCCCATGGTTCCGCACCGTCTGGTTCCTCTTATCCTCCGGTGTGTAATATTTCTGCAAATGGAAATCCCCTTTGTATTTCTCATTTTTGAACATACCCATAAATGAACCGCCAGTCCACTTCCCTCCTGTCACAGACGGGACCCCCAGAAAATCCGCCAACTGCCCCAGGCGGCTGGAACCTACTCCCAAAAGGTACATATCCGCAAAGAACCGGACTGCCATTGCCTCTTTGGGATTGATGACCAGCTCCCCAAATTCATCCTTGTCATAGCCCATGAACCGCTCCGTGTTGATCATGTACTCCCCACGCTCAAACTTCTTGCGGATAGACCATTTCCGGTTCTCCGACACATTCCTGCTTTCTTCCTCGGCAAAAGAAGCGAGGACAGTGAGCATGACCTCACCGTCCCCGGATAATGTGTTGATATTCTGTTCTTCAAAATAGACAGCAACCCCAATCAGCCGCAGCTCCCTTACCGTTTCCAGAAGAACTGCTGTATTTCTGGCAAACCGGGAAATGGACTTTGTGATGATTAAATCTATCTGACCTTCCTTTGCCATTTGTGCCATCCGCTGGAATTCCGGACGGTTCCTGCTGAAACCGGAGATCCCCTGGTCTGCAAACACGCCGATAAACTCATATTCCGGGTTGGCTTTCAGGGAGCGTTCATAGGAGGATATCTGATTTTCCAGGGATTCACCCTGTTTCCTGGAATCCGTGGAAACCCTGGCATAAGCACACACACGTTTCTTTTTCGGTATTTTATTCTGTACCGGCTCTAGCATCCGTATCCTCATAAAACCTTCTCCCTTCCGAAGTATTCTGTTACAAACCGCCTCACACATTCATACTGCTTTCCTGCGTCTCCGTCTTCATTGATACATATCACTGGCACCCCTGCTTTATCGCAGGCTTCCATAAATTCAAAAAACTGCCGCCAGTCACGGGCAATCATAGTGGCGTCCCTTGTGACTACCACCCAGACATGCCCGACCTGAATTTCCTCAATCAACTGCCGGAACGCTTTCCGGTTTGCGTCTACGCCAGACGCTTCATCCCAAAAGAAATGTTCTTCCACCGTCCGCTTACCATAGCGCCTGCGGAATGCTTCTCTCCCCGGTTCCACATATTTTTCATATCCATGATCCCGGTGTGTGGTTCTGTAATAATATGCCACCTGCAGCTTCATCCGGCATCCCACTCCTTTCGTTTTTGGTTTCCTATTGAGCAAGCTCAATAAGCGTAGTCTATTAATCACTCTGAACGCCCTATAAGTCAAGCAGTTAAGCGGTTTCCACGCCTTTTGTTTTGGTCTGCGGAAACTTATTTCAGAAGGTAAAAAAGAAGAACCCGGCAGGTTTCCCCACCGGGCAAATCTCTATATCCTCGTCACATAATCCAGCGAAATCCACCCGTCTCGCTTCTTCTGGTAAGATTTCAACAGCCCCATTTAGAAGCCCCGGCTCCGTCCGCCTCCTCCCACAATGGTAAACACCCCGGCTCCGGTAAACCTCCCTGTCCTTGCATAATCAATCCCCGGTCCCTTCCTGATATTCAAATCCGGAATCCCCACCTTTACCATATAAGAAGATGCCGCCGGAAGCTTCTCCATAAACTGCACATACCGCTTATCCGAAGTCAAAAACAGCCCGGATTTCAGCTTATACCACAGCCCGTCTACGCTGACACCCACCACCGTATAAACGCCATCGAACACCACCTGGTCCACGTTATCCCCCATACACGGCGCTTTCCTCACATTCACTCCGTCTTTCCCTTTATAGAACACCTTCACAAAACCGGACAGCGGATTGACCGGCTGGTTCGGATTCCCAAAACCCTCCATACCGTTTCCTACATCCCAACTGTCTCCAATGATTTCCTTCAAAATAGCCATAATCTTACCGCCATAACCTGCCCCGGCAGCCCTGATTATTATCAAGCTTGAGAGCCACCGTTCTCATACTTGAGAGCCAC
>JAAWIS010000047.1 GCA_022796475.1 Lachnospiraceae bacterium
CTTCAGCATAATTGTTCCGGCTCCCTTAAGAAAGCTTTTCAAAAACATTGAGGAAAGGGTAGGAAAGCACATTTTAAAATATTCAGGCCATAATACTACCATTGACGACAGAAAGGATTTTGGTGAAAATTTGGGAAATAAGAAAAAATTAAAAGAAAAATGGCAGGAAGCGGTCCAGGCAGTTCTTCCGATTATCTGTATCGTTCTTGTGTTATGTTTTACCATTGCCCCCATCTCCCCCAGCATTCTGCTTTGCTTTTTAATGGGAGCTGTATTAATTTTAGTGGGTATGATGTTTTTTACTCTGGGAGCTGAACTGTCTATGACGCCTATGGGGGAACGGGTCGGATCCTGCCTTACTAAAAGCCGTAACCTGTGGCTTATTATTCTGATCTCTTTTTTGCTGGGCTTTATTGTTACTATCTCAGAACCAGATCTGCAGGTTTTGGCAGGTCAGGTTCCGGCAGTGCCCAGTATGGTTTTAATCTTATCCGTAGCAGTAGGCGTAGGTGCTTTTTTAGTTTTCGCCCTTCTTCGCATGCTCTTTGGCATTCCCCTTCCTCCTCTGCTTATGCTTTTTTATTTAACCGTGTTTTCCCTGGCCTTTTTTGTGCCTGGTGAATTCCTAAGCATTGCCTTTGATTCTGGCGGCGTAACTACCGGCCCTATGACCGTTCCTTTTATTATGGCTTTAGGTGTGGGCGTTTCTTCTATCCGAAGCGACCGCCATGCTGCAGATGACAGCTTTGGCCTGATTGCCCTTTGTTCCGTAGGGCCAATTCTTGCTGTAATGATTCTCAGCCTGATTTACAATCCTCAGGGAAGCGCTGCTTTCACCCCTGCTGTTTTGGAAGCAGATAATTCCAAACAGCTTTGGAAGCTTTTTTCATCACAAATCCCTACTTATATGAAGGAAATTTCTATCTCTCTCCTGCCTATTTTCCTGTTTTTTATGGTATTCCAGTTCTTAATGCTGCGGCTCTCCAGACGGACCATGAAAAAAATTTTAATTGGCCTTATCTACACCTACACCGGCCTTGTTCTGTTTTTAACAGGAGCGAATGTAGGATTTATGCCTGCCGGAAATTACTTGGGGCAAGTTCTGGCCGGGCAGACACACCCAGAAATTATAATCCCCATTGCCATGCTGATTGGTTATTTTATTGTAAAGGCAGAACCTGCCGTATACGTATTAAACAAACAGGTAGAAGAAATAACAGACGGTGCAATCTCTGCAAAAGCCATGGGAATTGGGCTTTCCATCGGAGTATCCATCTCCCTTGGGCTGGCTATGATTCGGGTGCTGACCGGAATTTCCATTCTCTGGTTTATGCTTCCTGGCTATGCCGTTGCATTAAGTATCTCCTTTTTTGTGCCCAGGCTGTATACTGCAATTGCCTTTGACTCTGGCGGCGTAGCCTCCGGGCCTATGACAGCCGCTTTCCTTCTTCCTCTGGCACAAGGAGCCTGCATGGCTGTAGGAGGCAATATCATTACAGATGCCTTCGGCGTAGTAGCTATGGTAGCTATGACTCCCCTGATTACTATTCAGGTAATGGGGCTGGCAGCAAAAATTGCCGGAAACCGCAAAAAAGCATCCATTGCCAGAGAAATCCCTGCCATATCCTTTGATCTGCTGGATGAAGATGCAATTATTGAATTGTAGAATGGGAGGTTTTTATGAACAAACTCTATATGATGACCACTATAAGCGACCGAAACCAAACCAGGCGTTTCCTGGCTTTTTATAAAGAATACGGGGTTACGGTAACAATGATTACATTTGGAAAGGGCACAGCAGCTTCTGAAGTTCTGGACTCTTTCGGCTTGGAAGCTGCTGAAAAAGCACTGATATTTTCCTTTGTTACCGATACCGAGTGGAAAAAAATCAAAAAGGGCCTGGAAAAACAGATCAAAATTGATATCCCTGGCAGCGGAATTGCTTTTATCGTTCCTCTTGCCAGTATCGGCGGAAAAAAGCAGCTCCTGTTTCTGACAGAAGGACGTGAATTTAAAAAAGAGGAGGAAAGCCAATTGAAAGACACGAAATATGAACTTCTGGTGGTAATTGCAAACCAGGGCTATACCGATATGATTATGGATGCGGCAAGAGAAGCCAATGCCGCTGGAGGTACGGTTGTCCATGCAAAAGGAACCGGGACAGAGGCTGCTCAGAAATTTTTAGGAGTTTCCATTGCTGTGGAAAAAGAAATGATTTTTATGGTTACCCGAAAAGAAAGCAAGAACGCAATTATGAAAGTGATTATGGATAAAGCAGGAATAAACAGTGAAGCACGCTCCATCGTCTTTTCCCTTCCAGTTACCGAAACTGCCGGGATGCGGCTGATTGAAGATGGAGATGAATTTTTCACATAAACCGGACCATATTATAAACGCAGACTCCCATAATCATCACCATAAGGCCTATAAACAGCTTATTAACCACATCTGCGCTTATTTGCCTGTTTATGATTCTTCCTGCTGCCCCTCCCAAAATTCCGCCGGAAACCATCACTGCCAAAGTCCCTATGCCAAACTCTGGCACTGTATTAGCAGCCAGCGTATTGATAAGGCTGGCAGCCTGGGAAAACAAAATAATATACAGCGAATTCTGCGCTGCCATCTTCGTATCCATCGAAAAAAAGAAAAACAGCACTACCAGATTAATTGGGCCTCCTCCTATCCCTAAAAAAGAAGAGAATATCCCCAGTATAAATCCAATCATAATGCAGACCAAACTATTGGATATCTGGTGCGTTTTGATTTTGTCTTTTTTCAGCGTATATAAGAATGTCCCAAATGTAATGATAAGGAGGCACAGAGCCTGTACCGCTCCTACCTGATCTTTATTTTCTGCCAACCGGGAACAATATTGGAACATTATTTTTCCTGCAACGCCGCCAAAAGCAGCTCCTGCGGCCAGAGGCGTTCCTGTTTTCATTTCTACAAGGCAGGAACCGCTTGCTTTGGCTTTTATCACCGAATAGCAGGACATGGAAAGTACTGTGCAGCCAGACAGAAAGCTGACAGCAGCTACATTTAAGACTCCAAGAGCATCCAGGATTGGTTTGATCAGTACTCCGCCTCCGATTCCGCAGACAGCGCCTATTGCAGACGCCAGAAAGCTTACCATTCCAAAAATTATGTATTGGTACAAATTCATCTCTTTCCCCCTTATGGTTCCTTAATCAGTCATTTTGCCATGGACCCAGTTTAGCAAAAACTGGTTTCTCCCTGAATCCACAATCTTTGGATTAAGATTTCCTATTTTTGAATTTGCCTATAAGCAGCAAAAAAAAATATACTTTTTTCCTATTCTGTTACTTTTTGTATATTCTGTATCACTTTTATTGTAAATTCCAGAGTCTTTTTGTATAATAACTTTAAGAATCTCTGAAAAAGGTGCTATTGATGAATATGAAAAAAATTCCCATAACTTTCCGAAAACGTATGATACTGTATAATCTTCTGATGATCGTCTGCATTGCCTGCATCATCAGCATTTATACCTATTCCTTCTATAAAAAAGATGCTATTGTCAGTGAAACCGCCAGCTCCGCCAACCGGCTTCATCTGCTCTCCTCCAGGCTTGAGATTGCCTGTGATGAGCTGATTAATATTGTTCAAAACTGTGCCGGACGAAAATCTTTGTTTCTTACCTCCATCCTTTCCGGACGGGAGCACCGTTCCAATGAGGAATTTGGCATTTATGCCGCTGAGGTATTAAAGGATCTCTGCGCCATTTCCGGATATAATGAATATATCCATAAAATTATTGTGTACGAAAAAAATTCCCTTTTTATTCAGGCAGGAACCTCCTATGGAAGCTGGAATGACGCAGAATGCATCATGTCTGCTCCCTGGTTTCATGAACTGCTTAATAAAAATATGCGTGAATATACCCTGACGCTGAAAAACAATCCGTTTCCCCTGAATGCAAAAACCATGCCCCAAATTCTTCCCCTGATCCGGCCTCTTCAATATTCTAAAAAAGAATCCCCTGAGGATGCCTGGATTTTCCTTTCTTTATCACCTAAGCTGTTTCAGAATACGCTGGAGCTTTTGCCCCGGGACAAGTCCATCATGATTATGACCAGCGACTTCTTTCCTGTCAGCAGCATGAATATGGAATCCTTTGCTGCAGAGGAGATAACGAACCTTCTTGCTTCCCCTTTAGAGCAGACCGGAAGCTTACGGGTCAGGCTCTCTGAAACGGATTGTATCCTTACATGGGAGCGCCTTCCCGTCAGCGGTCTGATCCTATGCGAAGTCCTTCCGCTGAAACATATTTCGCCAAACCCTAACGCCATACGCGCTACGGTGGGCTTAGTTTTTCTCTCCTGTATTGCCATTGGTTTTTTTCTGTCCCTCTTGTTTACCCGTTATCTGACCCGTCCAATTATGCGTCTGATTGAACATATGGAGGTTATCTCTTCAGGAGATTTCAGCAGGAACCCTGACATTGAATCTAATGATGAGCTAGGAATCATCGGTCGGCAGATTAATGAAATGTCTTCCCACGTTTCTGTACTGATGGAAAACCGCATCCGGGATGAGAAAGAAAAGAAGAATCTGGAAATCAAGATGCTCCAGGCCCAAATCAATCCTCATTTTCTTTACAATACATTAGATTCCATCAAATGGATTGCTACCATGCAGCATAATTCCGGGATTGTGCGGGTTGTTTCTGCTCTCTCCTCCTTGCTGAAAAATATGGCAAAAGGCTTTAATGAAAAAGTAACAATCCGTCAGGAACTGGATTTTCTTGACAATTATATTACCATCGAAAAAATCCGCTACATTGAGCTTTTTGATGTTGAAATTTCTGTTGAGGATAAAGAATTGTATAATGCCTGCATCGTTAAGCTTACATTACAGCCCCTGGTGGAGAACAGCATCTTTTCCGGCATTGAGCCAAGCGGCAAACCGGGATTAATCCAAATCCATATTTTCTCTAAAGACCAGGTTCTGTATATCAGCATCCGTGATAACGGCATCGGCATATCAGAAGAAAATATCTCTCAGATGCTGACCGATACTTCCCGGGTAACCAAACATTATATGAGTGGGATCGGGCTCCCTAATGTAGACCGGAGAATCAAGCTGGTATATGGCCAGGAATATGGCCTTACGATTGACAGCGAAGTGGGAGTCTATACCTGTGTTACCGTATCGCTTCCATTGGAATTGAAAGATTGTGATGAAGGAGTTTCTTATGTACCGAATCATTCTGATTGATGATGAACCGCTTATTTTGGCCGGCATTGCATCCCTGATCTGCTGGGAGGATTATGACTGCAGTATTGTTGGAAAAGCTACTAATGGCCATGCCGCTATTGACCTGATTTTAGAAACCCGTCCGGATATCGTTATTACTGATATCCGTATGCCGGTAATGAACGGACTGGAGCTGATAAAAGCGTGCAAAGAAAAAAACTGCGAATTTGCTTTTATTTTCCTTACAAACCTGGAAGATTTCCAGCTTGCAAAACAGGCGGTTCATTTGGGCGCTGTTGACTATCTTGTAAAGCTGGATCTGAAACCCCAGACCTTGATCCAGGCACTGGACAGAGCCAAGGAGCACTGCTCCCGGATGGAAAGCCATCACAACAAGGAACTGTATACCCTCCTTTTAAAGGATAACCAAAAACAGTTGGAGCGCAATTATTTTTCCCAATTGATTTTAAACCCCCCCCGATCATGAATTTTCTCCTAATCCGGAAATCGATGGCCGCTATCCGAAGATATACCTGATCCTGTTTCAAATGAAGCCGGAGCAAGTCCAATTCGGCCTGACGGAAGCCTATGACTTTTCCTTTATTTCCAATCAGCTTTTGGATATCATTTCCGGGATCGGAACACGTTACTTTTCCAGCCATACCATACTGACCCTTCAAAAGGATATGATGCTACTTGTGATTTCTCCTAAGCCAGAAAGTGATAATGAAAAATCCCTTTCTGAATTCTGCACCAAGGTTAATGTTGCCATCGGCACATATTTTGCACTCACTGCCCAATTTGGCATCAGTCAGAAACGGATCAGACCAAACCAGCTTTCCGATGCTTTTTTAGAGGCTCAGTCTGCCCTTGAACGCTGCTACTACGATTCGTCCCTGCGTACCGCTTTTTACAGCAATCCAAGCTCCCGGTTAAAACAGCCAGCGCAAAGAGAATTTAATATTAATTTTCTGAAAAAGTCCATGTCAGCCGCTGTTCTGGAAAATGAAAGCCAGGCTTTAAAAGAAATCTTCCAAGAGCTTTCGGATCTGTTTGCCCAGTATAAGCCGGATAAAACTCAGGCTGTCAGTGCCTGCATTAATATTTATTCTTATCTCCACGATCTGCTGCAGAATGAAAATGCTGAAACCAATGCCTTTCCCTACAGTATGAATATAGCAGAACAGTTATCACAGCTTGGCAGCCTGGATGATATCCTGCTGTGGCTGAACAGTTTTTGTGAAAAAATATGTGCCATGCTGGCGGAGCGAAAAGAAAAACGTTCTGACAAATTCGTATATATGGCAAAGCGCTACATAAACGAGCATTACAGAGAAAAATTAACATTATCCGAGATTGCAGAATATTTAAAAATAAGCCCGGGCTATCTCAGCTCCTCTTTTAGCCGTTATATGAACCAGACCGTATCTGATTATATAGCTGAAGTAAAAATCGAACATGCTAAAGAATTAATTAATTCCGGCCAATATCTGATTTATGAGATTGCAGACCAGCTTGGATTTGAAAATGCCTATTACTTCAGCAAAGTATTTAAAAAGGTAACTGGCATGGCTCCGAAAAACTATGAATGCTGGCGCAAATTAAACCAGACAGAACAATAACGGGAATTCATGGTCAAACTATTTTCATTTTCCCGAAAAATAATGAGGTTGCGGCAATATTTCGCACATCTGCAAGATATAGCAGACATCTAACGATATTCAAACGATATCTTGTACAGTGCAGCCCTTTTGCCGCAACCTTGTTTTTTCGTGAAGCCTTTCCGGCGGTTTCATTTCTTCTAAATGTACTGCCTGAATATCATGCAGACAGAACACTTATCTTACAGTTCCCATAAACGGTCCGGATACAGGCCTTCTTCCTTAAACTTACGGATTGCCTTCATTACCTTTTCCTTATCTTCCTTATACGTAACGCCATACCAGTGATCAGCCGACCGGAGTACCCTCACATCTGCCCGGCCTTCTTTCAGCAGCTCATCCACCACAAAAGGCAGGAAGTATTCACACTTTAATGGATTCTGGCTTATATTCTTATCAAGAAACGCCGGGAACCGATCCCTTATCTCCTTTAAGATACTGGGGGTAAATCCCCACAGATTCATAGAAACTACGGTTTCTTCCGGCAGCGGCATCCAGCTTGTCCCACCATCTTCCGTAAATGCTGCCTGGCCTCCATGTTTCTCAATCCGGGTTCTTTCCACAATATTCAGCAGCATGCCTTTGTTATCCAGAGAGCAGACACCTCTTGCAACATGGCCGTAATCGGTCAGCGTCTTATACAGATCGTATCCCACCATAGCATAATGATACACATCACTGTCTGTCATATAGGATAACTGATCGTATATGGCTTTAAATGCAGACTTTCCGTAGTAATCGTCTGCATTAATTACAGCAAAAGGAGCGCCGTTAATCTCCTTTTCACAGCAGAGAACCGCATGGCCTGTTCCCCAGGGCTTTACTCTGTCTTTCGGACATTCATAGCCTTCAGGCAGTACATCCAGTTCCTGATATACGTAAGCAGTTTCCACACGCTTTTCCATGCGCCTGCCGATCTGTTCTTTAAATTCTTCTTCGATTGCTTTTTTAATAATAAAAATAATCTTTTCAAAGCCTGCTGCAACTGCATCATAGATTGAAAAATCGATAATCAGGTTTCCGTGTTCATCAACGGGATCAATCTGTTTTAATCCTCCGTACCGGCTTCCCATTCCCGCCGCCATAATAACAAGTACCGGCTTTTTATCCATATCTTTTACCTCTGCTTTCGCCTTTCCTTTACCACTGCAGCACCGTCATATGATCCGGTTTTTGACTAAGATCACATACCATAGTTCTGCCAAGTCCATATACTCCCTGTATTCCGTTATAATCTGTACCATTGCCCGCTTCCTGATGCAGGAATACCAGCCCTGTCTTCCTGCCCTTTGCAGTAATCACATACCCTTCCGCTTCCTGAACCCTTACGATTCTTTTGCTGACTGCACTGTAAACCGGCTCTGGGGTAATATCTGCCAGTTCATCACCCTGCCGCCTAACCAGAAAAGAAGTCAGCGTCCTGACATTCCTTCCGGCAATCCTTAAACTTGCCCTCTCTTCCAACTGGTTGTAGTGCCGGGAAATCGGAGATTTTCCTAATTCTGCAGATGCCTCTTTTCCCTCTGAAAATGCTTTTATGACAAACTGGCATTTTTCTCCTTTTCCTTCTGCCCTCTCTCCTGTCAGGGACAAGCCAATGGTTTCCCCAAAATGAAAGGACTGGATAATCTCCTCTGGCATAGCTCCAAGGAATGTATCGCTGATGACAAAAATATCAAAGGATACTGCTACAATCCGCCGCTTCACCAGGATTTTCCGATCCATGTAGCCTTCGTGAGCTCCTTCAATAAACAGATACTCCCCTTTCTTCCAGATTTGATTGGGAGCAGACTGAGGCAGCGCCTCATACGTCCAGGTATCCTTGCTGTCCGCATATTCTATCCCTTCCAGCATAGGTACATTATGGGCTTTCGCCGATTTCAGCAAATACCGTTTGGAAACATCCTTGTAGGTATAGCGGCCGCTGTCTGTTAATACCTCTTCTCCATCCAGCCACAGTCCCATATGGAGTTTATCCTGGTGTCCATGGCCGCCTCCTAAAGGCCCGTTTACAAAATAGAGCCAGCAGCTATCCTTTCCCCATCCTGTTCGCATCACAGCCTGGCCGGAGCAGAAAAATTTCTCAAGCCCTGTCTTAAGCTCTTTGGCTTCCATGTTTCTGTACTCCTCAAATCCTTCAGGGCCAAACATCCAGATACCTTCATAGTCCAGATGCGGGAAAGCCCCTGCCTTTAGCTGCCCATTTTTTAAAAGCAGCGCCGCCTGGCTTAACAAGTCCCTTACATCCGTATCATCGGAATCGCCTGCCATCGGCTGGCATCCTGAGGGCGTTTGAAGGGCCAAAGTCAAATACGCCATTTTTTCAATGACTGCTATTTCTTCCTGGGTAAATGGCTGATCATTCCAGATATGGGCAATCCTCATCACTTCCAGATAAGCCATAAGCACTTCATTGTGATACATGGAAGACATTTCCCACTGCATTCCATCATCCATAATCTGACTGTGAAGCCCTATCTTTAAATACCTTCTTGCTTTTTCCACATATTCGGCATTTTCTAAAATAAACCCTAACAGATACAGACCCGCGTATTCCATGACTCCCCAATTGCTTTTTTTCGAAAAGCCGGTATTTGGATTTTCGAAAAGCCGCTTTCCATGGACTTCCAGCCCATTAAAAAATTGCTGCACCACTTCTTCTGTCACTGCCGGGCTGTGGGCGCAAAGAGCCATGGCACGCACCCAGTAATCTGCCCGAAGCCCTGCATCCAAAGTCCTCCAGGTAAGAGCAGCGGTTTCCTCTGTCCATGGTTCTTTTTCCATCCAGTCCAGCATCTGATACACCAGCTCGTCTGCGTATCGTTCATCGCCTGTCAGCCCATATGCCTGGCCAAGGCAGATCCAGTAACGGTGACGGTTCATCTGGAATACAAATTCCGGATCCTCATGGAAAATAAGCCTCCAGTTAATGGTTTCCGGAAAGGTTACCGGCTCCCTGGTCTGCTCCATATCCCACGGCAGTTGAAATAAAAATGTATGATCTAACAATTCATCTGCTGCTTTTAAGATCCGTCTGCAGTCGTCGGGCCAATGGGTTTTACAGAGCCTGGCACAGTCCTTTATCTGGTTCTCCTTAGCCGCCATTGTTTCCCGGAAGCGCTCCCATTGTCTTTGCTGTGTTTCATTCAGACTCATCTCGCTCCTTCTCCCACAAAAAGGGATCATCCAACATCCTTAAATATTCCTTTAATTGTTTCCGGAATTCTAAAATTTCAGGCTCCTGGCAGTTTCTCTTGATCACCTTAGGATGGAGCTGCCAGGGATCCTGTTTATCATCATACAGATATTCTGCCTGTTTTTCCTCTGGCATATATCCGTTTGTAATCACGTAAGTAAATTCTCTGGTCTTAATTCCCCGCCATCCATGGGCTTTCTGTGTCATCCCCAGTTTTGCAAAAGCACACTGGCTTTCCGGTGACCCTGGATAGGAACAGAGAAACATTTGCTCAGGCGCCTGCTCTTCTTCTCCCAGTGCCGACGCCTTATGGCTGATTCCCTGGCACGTATCCGGCACATCCAGATCCAGAAGATCCAAAAGCGTAGGCATATGATCGGGACTTGCAAAAATCACCCTGCTGCTTCCCGGCTGAATCCGGTTTTTCTGCCTCATCAGAAGCGGAATGTGGATGGACTCCTCATACCAGACATTTTTGCTCATAAGTCCATGGGAGCCTAACATTTCCCCGTGATCAGCCGAAAGCACAACCAGGGTGTTCTCCTCCATTTTATTTTCCTTCAGGTAGCTTACTATCCGGCCAAACTGTTCATCAATTCCATGAACAGCGGCAAAATACTGCCTGGAAATAGTTTCCATCTCAGGCGTCTGTTTTTCCTTTGGCACATTCGGTCGCCATGAAATCTTAAGATCCCGGAATTTTTCATAGTAACGCTCCGGCACCAGCTCATAGGGAAGATGAGGCGGATTGTAAGATACAAACAGTGCAAAAGGCGAATCTTCCTTTTTGTGTTCTTCCAAATATTTAAGGGCCTCGTCAGTTTCATATTCTGCCGACCATTTTCCCGGGCGGATCTGCTTTGGGGAATCTGACCAGTAATGAGGATTTAAATGGTCGTCACAAGCTCCGTATGACAGCCAGTATTCAAAACCCTGGCGCCTCTCTCCCGGAGGCGTATAGGCATCCCAGTCTGCTGCCCCTGATTCCGGATGGGACGTAAAGTTTAATTCTGACGCATCAAGATGCCATTTTCCGATATACGCCGTTTTGTATCCCCCCTCCTGAAGTACGTTTCCGATACAGGTTTCCTGCGGTTTTAGCATTAGCTTCTCTTCCAGACCGATCTTGCAGTTGGTCCATAACCCAATGGAAAATGGATACTTTCCTGTCATCAGACTTCCTCTGTGAGGCGTGCAGAGAGGAAACGTACTGTATGCGTTCTCAAAGCACATGCTCTCCCCGGCAAACTGATCCATATTGGGAGTAAGCACCGGATCCTGATGGATGCAGCCCATGGCATGGTATCTCCACTGGTCTGCAAAAATATAGATTAGATTTGTCTTCATTGCAGTTCCTTTCCCAATCTTACCAATACATCTTCCAGTCTGAAAGGGTTCTGGTCAAGGCTTCCATATAGAAGTAATCCCCCCATGTGTTGCACTCGTCCACACCTCTGTCTTTACAGGTATTTTCTTTGGAATCTCTTGCATACGTTCCGTGAAGCAGAAGTCCATTGGACAGCTTTTGATCCCGGTTGCCGCATTGATGAATCAGCGCATACAGAAGCCTGTTTGCCGCATCTGTGTATTTTTCCGCCCGTTCCTTATCCAGGTATTTTGCCATTTCAAGCATTCCGCATACTGCAATGGCTCCGGCGGAAGAATCTCTTGGTTCTTCGCTTCCGGTATCAAAATCAAAATCCCAGTAAGGGAGCAAATCCTCCGGAAGATGACTTAGAAAGAAGTCGGTTACCCGTTCAAACAGCCGGATATAGGATTCATCCCTGAGATAATGATAACTCAGTGCGATTCCGTAGATCCCCCAGGCCTGGCCTCTGGCCCAGGCGGAATGATTCCGGTTTCCCTGATGGGTCACGCCGTAGGAAGGTTCTCCCGTTTCCATATCAATAAAATAGGTGTGGTATGTGGAATCATCTTCTCTCAGGATACAGTTGACTGCCGTCTTAATATGATTTTCCGCCTTCTGTGCGTAATGGTTATCTCCTGTTACTTCACTGGCCCAGTATAAGATAGGAAGATTTAACAGGCAGTCAATAATCAGCCGATATTCGGATGCCTGCCCCACATTCCCCCATGCCTGGAGAAATTTTCCTTTTTCCCGATACCGCTCTGCCAGATGATCCGCCGCCATCAGCGCTGCTTCTTTTGCCTTCTGATTTCCGGTCAGCTTATACGCTGCCACACAGGAAAGGCTGAAGAGAAACCCCATGTCATGATGGTTTACATCTATCTTATTCTTTATCCGATCATAAAAACTGTCTACCTGTATTTGGGCCGCTTCTTTTAATACCTGGTCTTTCGTATATTCATAGGCCAGCCAGACAGATCCCGTCCAGAATCCAGTGGTCCATTCTACGTTTTCCGTAGCCTCATAAAATCCGCCAAAGCTGTTGGAAGAAGGAAAATGGCTGGTAAATTCTTTCAGATCCTCCCGGATGATGGCAACCGCATCGTCCATGGCCTTCTTTGCCAGTTCTTTATCTGCTGCCGGATACTTCATAATTGTTTCTAACGTCTGTGCCATAAGTCCTGCTCCTTTCCTGCCTTATCCCTTAATTCCGCTGGCAGCCACGCCTTCTACGAAGAACCGCTGGCAGCTTAAAAATACAATTACAATCGGAACCAGGGAACATACGGAAGCTGCCATAATCCATGCATAGTCCGCTCCATACTGAGAAATAAACATGCGGATACCAAGCTGTACCGTCTTAAGTTCTTTCGTTTTCAGGTAAATAAGTGGACCCATAAAATCGTTCCACACATTGGTAAAAGTAAAAATGGTTAATGTGGCCATAGCCGGCTTGCCTAAGGGGAACACGATTTTCCGGAAAATCCCGAATTCATTCAATCCGTCAATTCTGGCTGCCTCACACAGTTCGTCCGGTATGCTGATGTAAAACTGCCGGATCAAAAACACCCCGAAAGCGGAAAATGCCTGCATCAGAATCAGTCCGATGTGAGTATCATTCAGTCCCATCTTGGACACCAGAATAAACTGGGGAACCATATAAACCTGCCAGGGAACGGCTATGGTTGTAACATACATTAAGAAAATCAGATCTCTGCCTATAAACTTACACTTTGTAAAGCCGTAGGCTGCAAAACAACTGGTACACAACTGGACAATCGTAGTAATGATCGTCAGTTTCGCTGTGTTTTTAAAGAAAATGACCAGCGGAAGTTTTTTCCAGATTACACTATAATTTTCCGGATGCATGGTTTCCGGCCACCATCTCATAGGAATAGAAAATACGTCCTTATTCAGCTTCAGAGAAGAAATCACCATCCAATAAAAAGGAACCATCATGGCCACCGCCAGGCCGATGAGAAGAACGTACAGGATTATTTTTGTTACTTTTCTTTTTGTACTCATTGCAGCCCCTCCTTTTACAAATCTTTTGACCATTTTTTCTCGCCGCTGAACTGGATTAATGTGATTACTAATACAATGGCGAACAGAACGATTGCCCCTGCGCTGGCAGGACCAAATTCCCAGGTTGTAAAGGCTTTTTCATAAATATAGTTAACCAGTGTCTTGGTCGCGTTTCCAGGGCCTCCCCCTGTCATAACGTAAACCAGATCAAATACTTTAAAGCACTGGATTGTCAGCATGATTAATACGAAAAACGTAGTTGGCGTCAGCATAGGCACTGTAATATACAAAAGCTTCTGCCAGCTATTTGCCCCGTCAATGCTTGCCGCCTCATACAAAGAATTGGAAATGCCCTGAAGCGCTGCCAGATATACGATCATATAATAACCCATGTATTTCCAAACGCTTACAATGGAAACGGCCACCATGGCCCAGTCTTTATCTACCACCCATCTGGGAGGATTGGAAATGCCGATAAATTTAAGGATTTCATTGACCGGACCAAAATCCGGCTGAAACAGCATATTCCATACGGCCCCTACTGCAACGATGGAGGCAATATATGGAAAATAAAAAGCGGTACGAAAGATTGCAACGCCTTTCAGCTTGTTGTTTAAAAGCACTGCAAGCAACAGGGCCAATATCAATGTGGGCACAACTGTCATCAGCGCATAGCTGACCGTATGCACAAGTGTTCCTCTAAATATTTTATCTCCGAAAATATCAGCGAAGTTTGCAAGCCCTACAAACTCCATAGGCCTTTGGGAGCCATCCCAACTCATAACGCTTAAAACAAACGAAAAAACTACCGGTATAAATACAAATATGGTATAACCGATTAAGTTGGGAAGGATAAACGCATACCCTGTCATATTATTCCGGATTTGTCTTTTTTGTCTGGAAGTCAGTTTTGTCTTCCCGCTGCTCATATGCACCCTCCTTATATTCTAATATACTCTCGGAATTTCCCCATCCATGTGTCCTACACGTAAACAGGGAAATTCCGAGAGTATGCTTTGTTAACCAGTTCTGTTTAGTTCCATCCCTTAATTTCAGCAACCCGTTCAGTCAGTTCTGCAATTCCTTCATCTACACTGTAAGAATGAATCATGATCATTTCATGCACTTCATCCAGTACGGTACGAATCTCTTCAATCTGAGGATCCAGCGGACGGTCAAAGGAATAATGGGTATAGTTCAGTGCTTCCACATTGCTGTCACCTTCCGGGAAACGCTCTGCAGACGCAATGGTCTTAAAGGCAGCTTCCGAAGGAATTCCTGTAAATACGCCCTGTTTTGCTAAAATTTCTGCTGCTTCCTCAGAAGATGCATATTTTACAAAATCCCATGCCAAATCTGCCTGATCGGTAAAGGCGCTGATTGCAATTGGAGTAAGAGCTCCTACCGTATAGCCTGCTTCTGTATCCTTAGAATGCGGGATCGTTGCAATGCCCCAGTTAAAATCAGTTTCCCCTTCTTCCTGTGACTGCATCATGGTAGCGATAAACCAGGTTCCCATTGGCATCATAGCGCACTGCTGATTCTTAAATACAGAAGAATAATGGATATTAGCGGTTTTCAGCGTGGAATAATCCTGGATATAGCCATTATCCTGAAGTGCAAGGCATTCCTCGTACCAGGATTTCATAAAGCCGTAATCCTTTTCTACTACGGTATTCTTTCCATCCTGAACTGCCCAGTTGGTTACCAGTGCCTGCCATGTGTGGTTATGGGAGCCATATACCTTGCTGCTTCCCTCTCCGCTGGTCATCTTAGCTGCCAGTTCATAGTATTCTTCCCAAGTCATATCGTTTGTAGGATACTCAACGCCTGCTGCGTCAAACAGGTCCTTATTGTAATAAAGAACATACCAGTCATTCCGGTAAGGAAGGGCATATGCTTTCCCATTGTACATTAACTGTTCTGCTGCCCCTTTGTAGATGGACATATCAAAGTTATCCTTTGCAATATAATCATCAATCGGAAGGAGCTGTTCCTTATCTGCCATCTGAAGCATGGAACCCATATCCTTAACCCAGATTACGTCTGGATCCGGCTGTGCAGCAGAAAGGCTGATGCCCAGGGAATTATTATATTCATCTGCTGAAGTGTCGATAATCTTAATCTCTACGTTAGGATTCTTCTCTTCATATGCATCGATCACTGCCTGGAACTGAGGGCTGGACTCATTATCCCAGGTGGTTACAGACAGCACCTGCTTCTCATCGGATGAGCCGGATCCGCCGTCGCTTTTCGTTTCAGAACCGCTATCTGCAGCTTGATCCGATTTGGCATCTTCTGCCTGTCCGCTTCCTCCTCCCTGACTTTCCTGACTCTGTGCAGGCTTGCTGCCGCAGGCTGTTAATGAGCTGCACACCATGGCTCCTGCCATCAATGCTGCCATCAATTGTCTTTTTTTCATGATAAATTCCTCCTCTTAAAATTCCTTTGCAATTTGTTGAATTTAGTTTAACAAAAATCTTTCCTTTTCTGAATCTACAATTTTTAGATTAAGATTTCCTTTTTTCAGGTTCTGCATATCCATTTTTAATTCCATATACTTTTTTAATATTCGATTACTTTTTATATATTATGTATAATTTTGTTCTTGCAAATCGCTGTTTTTTGTATATATAGAAAAATACTCTCTTTCATAGTTCAATCTTTTCTGTTAATGTCAAAAAGGCAGGGCCAACTCAGTCTTATAATATATTGACTAAAGTTTGGCCTGCCTTTTTGGCACTGCTTATAATTTTTTTATTGGTTGCCCTTATCTTCTGCCAAGGCAGGATGCAATTTCCCGCATCCTGGGCAGGCAGGCGTCAAAAAACATCCGATAAGCCTTACAAAAATAGTTCTCCCCTACTTTTGTCCCCGGCTGCTCCCGGTGCCTGCGGCAGCCGCCGCGGCATAATGCAAAATAAGGGCAGGTTCTGCATGATTCTGTATGGTTTATGGAATCTTCCACAAACCGAAGTTCTTTTCTTCTCTGTTCAATCACCTGAAAACTATCCGTATTCAGATTTCCCAGGCAATATCCATCCAGTACATAGAAGTCACAAGGGTACACGCTCCCGTCCGCCTCTACAATATTTTGGAAGCTGCACACGCCCCGCTGCTCACAAGACTCCGGAGGCTGTCCCAAAAGAATTCCGATATAGTTTTCAAACTGGCGGATATAGGTCGGTTTTCCCTGCTTGAAATCCAAGTCCCAGAGTTCAAACAGCTCTATCAGAAATCTTCCATAGCTTTCTGGTGTCAGGGAATATTCCTGCCGCCCCTGCTTCTCCCCAATGGGATCCAGGCAGGCAATATACTGCTGCCAGAAAAAACCTTGCTTTTTATACTTCTCATAAATTTTTCGTATTTTAGGTGCTGTCTTACTGTTTACCACAGTCAGAACATTAAATTTTGCACCTGCCTCTTTCAGCCTTTGGGCCGTTTCCAATACATGGAAATAGGTATCCCCGCCCTGACTGTCCTTTCGATATGCATCATGAGATGCTTTAACACCATCTATGGACAGTCCAATCAGAAAATTGTTTTCCGCAAAAAAGGAGCACCAGGATTCATCCAGTCCATACCCGTTTGTCTGCAATGCGTGGGAAACAAAGATCTGCTTTTTATTGTACTTTTTTTCGAATGCCAGGCACTGCCTGTAAAAATCCAGGCCAGCCAGCGTTGGCTCTCCTCCCTGGAAGGCAATGGTGCATTGCTCCTGTGTAAAATCAAACAGCTCCCTTATTACATGTTCCAGGGTTTCCATACTCATGATTCCATAAGATGCCTGGCTCCGCTTTTCCATTTCGTCTGTATAAAAGCAATACTTGCACCGCATATTGCACAGGCCTGAGGCCGGTTTTATCATTACATTGATTTGTGGCATTTTTTATTCCTCTGTTACTGTGAAAGCTCAGCGCCCTGCCGCTGAGCAATTTCCAAATCACGATCGTGGCTCTCTATTTTTCAGAAGCGGATTTCCCTTCTGCCGTTTCATAATTTTTTAAGGATTCCATTGCTTTTTTCGATAGTGGAAACAGTACGATCATGTTAAAAACTGTCATCAGTCCTACGCCGATATCCCCTAAATCCCACACAAAAGTATAGGCAGCCAGACCGCCGATAAACAGCATAATCAGGGCAAGAATTTTATATAATGTCTGGGACATCCAGGTATCCCCGAACAAGTAGGCCACATTCGGCCTGGCATAAAACAAAATGCCGATGAAGGTAGAAAAACTGAACAGCCATAACACCACAGCGATAAATACCACTCCAAAAGTGCCCATGTGGTACTCCATGGCTTTCTGAAGCAGATCCATGCCGGCCAGACCGTCTGTCAGACCTTCTGGCGTCAAAAGCATAATCATAGCAGAACAACTGCAGATTACAATGGTATCGATAAAAACCCCAAATGCCTGCAAAAGCCCTTCCTTGGCCGGATGGCTGATATCGGCGGCGGCTGCTGCACAAGGAGCCGAGCCGGAACCCGCTTCATTTGAAAACAGCCCCCGCTTTGCCCCGTTCATTAAAACGGCGCCAAATCCTCCTGCTACTGCCTGGCGAAGGCCAAAGGCTTCCTGGAAAATATTTCGGAATACGGCTGGAAGCTGCCCTGCATTTTTAATAATCACAATTATAGTAAGCAGGAAATAAAACCCGGCCATAACCGGCACTACCACATCCAGTACCTTTACGGTGGCATGTTTTCGCAATACGATCACTGCCGCCACTAAAACCAGGACGGCTGTGGTATAAAGAGGCGGAATCCGGAAGGCATTTTGAAAGGCGGAGGAAACGGAATTCCCGATTACCTGGCTGATACCGCACCAGCAAAGCAGGCCGGAAAGTGCAAACAGCACGGCAAGAATGGAACGCTTTTCCTGGCTTCGCTTCTGTGCCATACGGCTGTGATTCGAGAGTTCCCCTTTTGACCTTACAAAATGATGAATATAGTAGGCCGGGCCTCCCCGGTATCCCCCATAGAGAGGATCCTCCTCTTTATAAAGCTGGGCCAGAGTGGCCTCAATAAACGCAGTAGAAGACCCTAAAAGAGCGGTAACCCACATCCAGAAAATAGCTCCTGCCCCTCCTGCCGAAATGGCCGCCACTACTCCGACTAAATTTCCCATCCCCACCCGTGTTGCTGTGGAAATAATCAATGCCTGTACGCCGGAAATCGACTGCCTTTTCTCGGCTGACTTCTTTTCCATCGCCACCCGCAGCATCTCCGGAAACAGCCGGAAGGGCAGAAAGTGGGTCCGGATGGTAAAATAGATACCAGACGGAATTAAAATCAGCACCAGCAGCGACAGGCCTAAACTGCTGCCACCAGGCAGCGGGATCGTAATCAAATCCCCCCATAATAATTGATACACTACTTGAATTATCTTCATTCCAGTATCCCCCATTTTAAAATCCTTCGTTTCACATAAGTATTTGCATATTTCCCTAATTTAGTATATAGTAAAAATCAGCATGTGTAAAATTGATAATAATAATAGTATGAATCGAAAAATTCGATTCAAATATTCCCAAAATTTAGCTTCGGATTGATATCTACATGAAAAAGGAGGATTTCTAATGGATCTTCGGAACTTAAATACCTTTATTCTAGTGGCAGAATTGTCCAGCTTTACAAAAGCTGCTGAAACCTTGGGATACTCCCAGTCAACGGTATCTTTTCAGATCAAACAGCTTGAGCGAGAGTTAAATTCCCAGCTATTTGAGCGGATCCACCACACGGTTGCTTTAACCGGGCAAGGGCGTGAAGTGCTCCAGTATGCCCATCAAATTCAGCGTCTTTCATTGGAATTAAAAGAAAAAATGGAAAAAACAGAACTAAGACCCACCGTATGCGGCCATATCCGGCTTGCTATGGCGGATTCTCTCTGCGACTCTCTTTTAAACGAACGTTTTTTAGATTTCAGAACCCGGTATCCGGGGATTACGTTAAAAATTATCCCGGCAGGCACAGAAGAAATGTTCCGGCTGCTAAACCATAATGAAGCCGATGCTATCTTAACCTTAGACAGCCATATTTATAATGCCGAGTATGTAATTGCAAAAGAAGAAAAGGTAGGCGTCCACTTTGTAGCCTGCCCAGGCCATCCTTTATGCGGAAGCAGCAAGATTCCCGTCCATCAATTAGCCGCCTACCCGTTTCTCCTAACCGAAAAAGGGATGAGCTACCGCCGGCTGATGGATGAACGGCTGGCTGAACTGTCCTTAGAAATCCGGCCTGTTTTGGAGGTGGGAAGCACCAGGCTCATTAGTTCCTTAGTGGCGCAGGGAGCCGGTCTTTCTTTGCTTCCGGACTACATCACAGAAGCGCAAATAAAGGCAGGGAAACTTACGATCCTCCCGGTAGAAAATTTTGAAATCCACGTGTGGAAACAGCTTCTCTACCATCGGGATAAGTGGGTTTCCCCGCCCTTAGAATCCGTGATCCAGTATTGTATTGACCGGGAATTTTCAAAAGCAGTCCCTGAACGGTAAAAATAGAACGATAAATCAATTTCCGTTTTTGCCTATCCTAAGTTTATCGTCTGCCCTCCGGGAACTTCTATTATCTCGTTATCAGCTTGGATCCATACGCTCTGGGCAGAAGGATTGTACACCTTATCCGCATGAATCGTAAATTTCAAATTTTTTGCCGCATTCATATAATCCACAATTTGAATGTTGGTGGCATACCAGATATCCTTTTTTCCGGACATAAGCTGGCAGAACCGTTCCATCAGATCCCAGTTATTATCCCTTGGGAATTCATAGCTGTGGCCCCAGACATACATCATATGCAAAAGCTGTGGCCTGTCTAGTTCCAGAAAACGGCTTCCATTCTCCAAAAGATTGTGGTTATGGTGGCAGGTTGATTTCCAAAGAAGGTAATTTTCAGGCATTTCAAAACTATCCGTGTTCCCCACCACTCGGCTGTACTCTATTCCCAGCTTGGGAAGCAGATTTACAATATCATTGCTGTAGGATCCATAAGGATAAGACATCCCCCGAACAGGGTAGCCCACCTGCTCCTCAAGGACTCTTCTGTCTTCCAGAATCTGAAGCGCCGCCTGCTCTATGGGGCATCGGGCAAGGGCGGGGTGAAGCATTGTATGGCAGGATACCTCATGACCTTCATAAACCTGTTTCCACTCTGACGGACGCAGCCTTCTATAATCATTATCTTCATGGCAAAGACCGGAATTCAAATGGAATGTTGCCTTTATGCCGCTATGGTTAAAGATATCGGCCAACCTCCTGTCTTCTTCTCTGCCATCGTCATAACTCATAGTTAAAACCTTATATCTTCCGCCTGGAAAACAAGTATAAATATTCTTTAGATTCATGTTCCTATCTCCTTTTCTCTAAAATAAAATCAGACAATTGCGAAATCCCCTTTCAATGTACAGGGGATGTACAAACCAGACAAAATAAGAACAGCTTACCGCCTTTACTCTCCCCAAAGTTTCCGTTGCTGATCATAGTATTCTTGTGCGGCTTCCTCTGCCGTATAATCCCCATATGCCACTTTTTCCAGAATTTTCACCAAAGCCTTTGCCAATTCGATAGAACCTTCCGGATCAGGAGGGTCAATAGGAGAAGAATTAGGCGCAATCACATTCCTTACAAAATCAGCGGCTTCCTGTTCCGGTTTAGCAATTTTATCTGCAATCATATCCGCAACTGGTATGGATGCCGGCACACCTCGTTCCCCCAGAAGAATGCTATTGGCTTCAAACGAATTTATAAAATAATTCAGCACGGCCACAGCTTCGTCAGGATTTTCCGTATCAGCGCTTACGCTAAAAAACATGCTTGGATGTAAAAAGTTGGACTTTCGCGGATTACTTGTGGGGATCGTAGTGATTCCTATTTCTACGCCGTCAGGCGCCGCTGCCTGAAACGCAGACAGCAGATTAGAGCCGCCATGGATGGTGCACCACGCCATATTCCGGGGGATAGAGCCATATACCAGAGGATCAGTTTCCACTACTGTCATATCCCCATAATCCGGCACCAGATGCCAGCCTTCCTCTATGCCGCTTTCCAAAATTCTGAAAAATGGCACGTATGCGTCCGCGCTGTCTGTGGGCACCTGGGCCTTCTGGACAGAGATTCCCTCGGCTCTGGACCACTGCCTCATAAACGTATATCCATCCACGGGACAAATATTGGCACGGTATCCGGTTAGCTCCGTAATCTTTTTTGCAATCTTAACAAACTCATCGTATGTCATATTATCTTCCATAACAATTCCGCATTGATCCGTGACGGTCTTATTGTACACCAAGCATTCTGCGTTCATGCCGGCTGCTATGCCATAAATACCATCGTCTACTTTCCCCCAATCCAGCACAAATTCCTCAATTCCGGATACGTCTAACACACCGTTTTCTATATAAGGTGTCAGATCCAGCAAAAGGTCTTTTCCTGCATACTGGGCAAAATAATTGTACCCCATCTGACATAAATCCGGCATGTTTTTTCCGGCTGCATACACTGCCATTTTGTCCCAGTAATCTTCTACAGGAAAGAATTTTCCTTCAATTGTTACACGGCTGTCCATCTGATGATACTGTTCTAATACTTCCAGTGTCCTTTTATTACGAACCTTGTTTCCCCACCAAACCATATTTAGTTTTACCGCATAGTCATTGTGTGCGTTTTCATAGTCTTTTCCACAAGATGTCACAAGGCATAGCATTGCTAAAGGCACAAAAATGCCCGCTAAAATCCTTTTCTTTTTCAAATTCTTCTACTCCTGTCCGTAAAACTTACCTGGAGTATACTTCCTGTCCACATAATAGTAAAGCAGTAAATCCAACTTTTTATGACAATTTTCCGACTAAATGATCCTAAAAACTTTGTTTTCCTTCTGGCGTCTGGATTTTCAAAATATGTTTTGTTATAATACACTAAATTTCATCAAGCCACTGTCTTGCTTTATGGGGCATTGCCACAACGTCCCGCTGCCTGGCATATGAAGGTTAAGGAGGATGTATGCTTGCCAGATTATCGGAAAAAACCAAAAACCTTCCATTAGCAAAGGAAATATTAAGCATTTTATTAACGGCTATTATGCTGTTTTCGTTTTTTCTTTTTATTGGATATACTGTGATCATCCACGCAAACAACAACCTGCTGTATCGGACTTCAAGCAAATTGCTGTCCTACGCCTCAAAAGATATTACACGAAATCTAAATGCTATTGAAGAGATGGGCAATGATATTTTAAAAGATTCTGCCATTCAATCTTCATTAAGCCAGTGCCATGACGCAGAAGATAGTATTATACCTCCAAATGCCTATTCCGAAATTTATTCCTCCATAAACACTTACTATCAAAAGTATAAGACCCATTATGTTGATTATGTGCAAATCGTCAGCGACCATGTTACTGCTATGGCTCCGGACCCGGATTCCCAGGTTATCCCTGCAAAAATCCAAAAGGAACTGATCGGTTTAGCAATGGAACAGGATGGGCGGCTTTCCTGGGTCACAGATTACAATGATACCTATGGCGTTTTTTTGGTAAGGGAATTAAAACGTATTAAAAATCTTTCCCTGGATACCATAGGCGTCCTTATTATTAACGTAAACCTGACCAAACTGCAAGACAACATATCCAATATGAATACCATCTCCCCTGCGTCCTATGCCCTATATTCAGGGAACAAAACGATTTACCTGCCACAAGAACTGGATGGGTTACAAAAACAGGACTTATCCTCCATTCCATTCCAATCGTATGCGGTGAAACATGTAAAAGATTTAAGATATCTTATTGTCAGAGGAAGGATTGATACAACGGGATGGGATTATTACTGCCTTGCTCCTTATGATGATCTATACCACAACATGAAGCTGGTTCAAAGGCTGTTTCTGTTAGTAATCATTATTAACATCCTTCTCAGCATTGCCATGACAAAAATAATGATGAAGCCATTAATGATCCATTTCGAATTTTTGACCCATAAAATACAAGCGTTTGGAAATGATAACTTAGAACTGATTGATGTTCCGTATTCCTACCAGAACAGACATGACGAGATTGGTCTGATCCATCAGCAATTTGACGCCATGGCGGATAAGATCCGAATCCTTATCCGTGAAAATTATGATTCCAAACTCCTGGCAAAAGAAGCTCAGTTAAAGGCTCTGGAGATGCAGATCAATCCTCATTTTCTGTATAATACGCTTCAAACAATCAACTGGAGGGCAAAGATGCTCCATGATGAACAAATTTCCGTAATGACCGAGTCCCTTGGGAAGCTTCTCCGCATTACCCTAAGCGACAGCAATGAAGATTCCTCCCTGGGACAGGAATTAGAATTAGTACAGTATTATATCAATATACAAAAACTGCGTTTTGATGAAGAATTATTTTACGAAACAGATGTACCAGAATATTTGCTGTATTGCTATCTCCCTAAATTTATCCTTCAGCCGTTGGCTGAAAATGCCATACGTTACGGCCTGGAAGATGAAAGTGAAGACTGCCATATCCGGATACGGGCTGCTGAATCCAACAAACAGCTTACCATTACCGTGGAAAATACAGGTTCTGTTTTTGAGGAAGATCTGCTTCAAAAGCTAATGGCAAAGGAAATTATCCCCCATGGTTTTGGCATCGGCCTGCTTAATGTAAACAGCCGTCTGGCATTTGCCTTTGGAGATGATTATTCCATGGAATTCTCTAATCAAAACGAATATGCAACTGTAAACATTACGCTTCCTTTTCAAATAAAAAGCTAGTACTGCGTTTCATAAATAGTGGCTAGCCGCAGGCAGCATACGATCATAAACAGGAGCGCATTGAAAAGAACGGGAGGTTTTCTATGTTACGATTACTAATCGCAGATGATGAAAAAGTAATCCGCCAAACCATCAGCACCCTCATAGACTGGGAAAGTCTGAACATTCAAGTAGTTGGCCTATGCAAGAACGGCCTGGAAGCTTACGATGCTATTTTGGATAAATATCCGGATATCGTCCTTACTGATATACAAATGCCAAAACTGTCTGGCCTGGAACTGATACAAAAAATTACGGAAAACAATGATAACATACAATTCATCATTCTTTCGGGGTACAATGAATTTTCATATGCCAAGGAAGCTATGCGCTACGGAATTAAACACTATATTCTGAAACCATGCAACGAAGATGAAATCATAGAAACGATTAAAGAAGCAGTTAAGGATCACTACGAAAAGATTGCGGTTCAAAATGTTTATCAGAATGCCGACTCGCTGTATTTTCGTGAACATATTTTCTATGATATGCTGTTACGCCTGTTTTCTTCCAATCAATCCCTTAAACAGATTGTTGACACATGTGAAACGCATATCGATTTTTATCATACTGGTTATCAGCTATACTATTTCTTTTATATTGAGGAATCCCAACTGGCATCCTGCCTGGCAAGCATACGTTATCTGATGAAAAGCAAAAGAATACCATACATTTATACGTTTGTGTATGTGACAAATACTTTGCTTTTCTTCATCCCCGATATCCAAAAGGACTTTGAACAGACTGACGAAATCCTGGCTAATCATGTGTCTAGGGTCAACCCGTGTTTAACGCCAGACTATAAACGGGAAAGCTATACCAATCTTCAGGAATTATTAGAAGTGCTCCGCTTCAAGGTAAAACGCTATGCGACGATTTATTTATATTCCGGAACCCAATGTTTCACTATTTGCAATTACGATTCCTTATTCCTTGAAATTACAACGCTATCTGACAATCTTTTTCATGAAGCAGAAGGAATGGAGCTGCCAGACATTCTTGCGGATCTGAAAAAGCTGCTGATGTCTGTAACTGGTATCGAGGTTCTTCGTTCCATTAGCAGCAGCCTTTTGGTACAGTCAATACACTTAAGCAGTTTTTACAGCATAGACCAAATTATAAATTTTATGATGCTGATTAATGAACTGTCCGATTATAAAGAAATTTGTGATTTCATTATAGAAAAATTGCAAGCGGCCTGTACAAGCTCTAAGGAAATGAAAACCTGCAAGCCATTCATTCAGGACATACTAAATTACACAAGAGAACATATCAGTTCTCCCAATCTAACTTTGAAATGGATAGCTGAAAATCATCTTTATATGAATGTGGATTATGTGAGTCGGCAGTTTGTATTACAGATTGGGAAACGGTTTTCCACGTATCTGAATGAGCTGCGAATCAATAAGGCAAAAGAACTTTTGCTAAGCGGCAGTAATGAAAAGATTTACTGGGTGGCAGAGCAAGTTGGATGTGGCAATAATCCGCAATATTTCAGCCATCTGTTTAAAAAATATACCAAAATGACGCCAAAAGAGTTTATGCAAAGCCAAAAATAAAATGAAACAACGATTCCAGATACCGTGAACCGTTAATAACCGTTCACGGTATCTTAATCATACGCCCTCTTTCAGGTTCCCAGACCTAATGTTTGGAATATACTTTGCTTCCTGCACCTAATGCCCCGCCATCAAAAAGTAAAAAATGTTTGATGTTAGTGTTCTGTCTGGCTTATAGATAGGCAAACTTCCTTGCCTATTTTCCTGACAGCGTCACTCCCCAAGCCTCGACGTAGCAACCGCTACGCCTTCGTTTGTGGAGCAGCACTCTCA
>JAAWIS010000048.1 GCA_022796475.1 Lachnospiraceae bacterium
GCTTACCGTAATCGCTGGAACCATCATCAGGGCTGTTGCTAACGCAATGATTTTTTTTAATATCTTTTTCATCTTTCCCTCTTTCCGCAGGATTTTCACCTATCCTGCATTTCGTATCGAATAGCACTTTCTGCCAATTTTTAGTATAAAATAATTCTAGCTTATCCCAGCATTAAGATCAACTTGAAATCTGCTCCCCTGTCATTTCTGTCTGTAACGCATCTCTCCATGTCCTGCGTCTAAAACTACAACTGCCTTTTTCTCTCCTTTACCCGATCCAGACCATTCCCCAACCTGGGAAAAAATCCGCCGGATCCCCTGGATCAGGATGCCTTTCCCTGAAGAAACGCCTTCTGCATCATCCATCTGCCCCATATAAATAGACACAGCCGATACCACAACCAGAAGGACTACTCCCAGCAAACAATTTCGGAATACGCCTTTCATAAACCACCGCCTACGCTCTTCCTTTTACTTTATGCTGTTTTTTCTGCTGCTATTCCGCTTGTTTATGGTCCTTCCAAATGATTATAATCCGTTACTGCCTCTTCCAGGATATATTCCAAATATTCCGCTTGGGAAACAGCCGCCCCGCATTCTGACCACAGTTTATATTCTTCACTTTCCCGAATCAAATTGGCAATCTCTACTGCACGTCCCCAATAATAATAACAATTTGCTTTAGCGTATACCTGGGACATCCTCCCTTTCTGCATGTCGCTAAGTTCAAGTTCCTGCATCTTCTCTAAACGATCATGAGCTTGATTGTAGAAAACATTTTCCAAAAATGGAACCCGGTAATTCGAAAACTCCAGCAAATTAATATCCGTCTGTCCTGACGATTTTGCCCAGGAGTCCATGTCTAAAATTTGAGTATGGTAATGGAACTGGCCTGTAGGCTGAAAATATAAAACACCATACTGGCAAGGCGGGGTAGCCAGAGAACTGGTTACAATCTCGTAAATCCCTGTCGTACCGTCAAACTCCTGATCACTGTTCATATAGTGCTGCACATGAAGATGACCGCTAAGATACAAGGTTGCTTCCCATCCCTCTAACAGTTCAATCAGGCGCTCACTGTGCTCTATGGTACAGTCATCCTCATAGATCTGGCTTTCGTCTAAAAGATTGTGATGGCTTACTGGCAAAAGCATTACACCCGCTTCATTAGCCGCATCTAACTGTTCCTCAATCCATTCATAGGTTTCCAGATCAATCATTCCCCCTACCAAGTTCCCTTCCTTGTACTGGCAGCTATCCAGCATCAGTGCCCAAATCGTATCATTAACCGGATATACATAGCTTAAGGATTCCGGATCCCGGCTGATGGCCTCTCCATATCCGAATTCCTGGTAGATCTGAAAAAACTGCTCCGGCGTTGTAATTTCTGCCGGAAGCCGGCCTCCATTCAAGTAGCGGGAAGCTGCCACATTATTGATATCATGATTCCCCGGAATCACAGCTACTGGAACCCCGCCATCCTCAATGCGCTTTAAATATTCTGCGAATTCCCGATGGCTTAATAGTTCCCCGTTAAAGCTTAGATCGCCGCTTACAATCAAAAGCTCTGGTTTCTCCCGGATTACTTCCTCAGTAAAGGCATCCATAATTTCCCAGATATAATTGGTCACTTTACCATCGCCGTGCTGTATCATATCAACAAACCCGGTTCCCATATCTGTCAGTTCTCTTGCCAGGTAATGAATATCCGTTGCAATCAGAATCTTACTTCCCTGTATTACTTCCTGTATACCTTGAGTTTCGGAATCAGGAAACGGTTCTATGGTTTCTAAAATTGGATCGGTTGGCTTTCTTTCTCCTGATTCTTCCGTCACCTCTCCTATTCCGGCAGAAGTGCTTTCTTTTGGAGTTTCTTTTTTTGTGCAGCCTGCACCTGCCGCTAAAAAGCAAAGTACCATCCCGGCAATGAAAACCCTTTTTGCTGTCTTCTGCCAATTCCCTTTCTCCATGAAAGTTTCTCCTTTCGTAGGATAACGGTCCGCGCCGTTTTATAACGCCTTAGCTATTCACCATTTACCTTTACAATGTCCCAGATACTTGCCGGCTCAAATCCCAGTTTCCAGCAAGCCACCCCGGCAAGTCCGTAATCCCGGATTAAATTCATCTTAAGGCCGATAGATTTTTCTTCCTCCAGCCAGATTTCCTTCCGCTCATCCTCCCCTGGAATCTGACCGTAGTAAAGCCCGGTATCTTCCTGCCACTGCATAGGCACCCGGTTTGATTTTACCCAGGCTTTTGCATCAGAAATGCCAAGTGCATCGGAACTGACTTCTCCATCCTTATTTTCTTTCCATACTCTGGTATAAAATGGAATGGCATTAATCACTTTTTCCTTGGGAACTTCCTTTAATGTATCTTCAATCCCGTTTTTCACGTAAGAATACGATGCAATGGGGCCTGCCTCTCCTCCGGAATAATGTTCATCATATCCCATGATAATAACGTAGTCTGCCACTATTCCCTGTTCTTTCCGGTTATAAAAAGCATTATAGCTGGCAGGAACGTGATTATCCACCGACAGTACAATCTGCTTCTGACGGCAGGATACGGAAAGCTCCCGGATAAACTGGATATAGTGGGGACCAGCGCTTTCCTTCAGGCTTTCAAAATCCAGATTTAAGCCGTCAAGGCCGTATGTTTCCACTTCCTGCATCAGGCTGGCAATCAGCTTTTTTCGGGTGGATGTTTTGGATAACAGGATTTCTGTCTGAACATTGGAACTGAAGTTGTCTATCAGCGCCCAAACCTGAATTCCCTGATCATGAAGATACTCAACATAAGATAAATCAGCAAATGACGTATAATTTCCGTCATTATCTGCCATGGCATACCAAGTGGGTGAAACAACATTCACTCCTTTTGTATTTTTGATAAGGGTTTGAATGGATTTGTTTGACTCCGGGCTGGTTACTTGGTGCCAGGCAAGGCAGATCTTCTGATCGAAGGAAATCCCCTGATACACTGGTGCCTGGAAGGTACTGATATTGGCAACCTCTTCTTTTTCCCCTAACCGGCGTCCTTCAATATATCCGATATGGCCGTCTTCTGTGCGGATCTTAACCCACCGCTCCATGGTTTCAATTACCTTTACCATAGCGCCTTCCGGCTCCTTTGTTACAATCAGGCTTTTGATTCCTCCCCGCTCCCGGACTGCTCCTGCTTTTTTCAGGACATTCCAGGTTTCTGTTTCCCATCGGGTATCCACAAACGTTCGGATCACATCTTCCTGAAATGTGGTAATCCGTAAATCAGTATATTTGGTTATTAGATCATCTGACAGATACGCCTCTTGATTCTGCAGAATCAAAACTGGCGCACCGTCATCTCCCTTCATAGCAGCATCCATATATAATATGGTATCCGGAAAGGTATATACTAAAATCTGCTCACCAGCATCCCAGTAAAAACGCTGGTTTACGGCCTGGTTTACCCAGGAAACGGGAAAATAAATATGATTATTCTTTGATATTCCCTTGGCCTCCTGAAGTTCATCGTTTAAAAACAGGGCTGCCTGGGAGCCGGATACCCCATATACGGTTTCTAAGCTGGCAGGTTCTTTGGCCGGGGAATATTTTTTGTATGCCGTATATCCTAACTTTCCGATTAAGGCACAAAGCATAACTCCGATTAGCAGCAGAATTGGGACTACTTTTTTCATGACTCACTGTATCCTTCCGTTGATAAAATTATTTTTCCGGTTGCAGTACATCCTCCGGACATACTTCATGATCCACACAGCACACTTGCTTTCGTTTAGGAATTTTCCTTCCTTCGGACGGATTCGAACCGGTGCCGGTATAATCTTTATCAAGATTATATCATGTGCTACGCACAAGATCCCTCCGTAGGATGCACACGGTTCGTTTTGGAATTTTCCTCCCTTTGGGCGGATTCGAACCGGTGCCGGTATAATCTTTATCAAGATTATACCATATCCTTACCAAAGGTAGGATTACTTTTTTTTAAAGTTTTATGAATATTATTGTGTTTTTCATGGTTCATGAAAACAGGACACTACTTAACCTGCCGGAAAAGCAGCCTGTTTATGCAAGCTGCTTTTCACAGTACGTATTCGGTTTCCCCGCTTTTTTAAGACAGAATTCGTGTGCTGATTACTATCTATATCTCTTCTTAGAACTAAGAAAACCCCTCTGCAGCAAATACTAATTTTTAATCTTGGAATATTCCTCTGGATTTCTTAGCATATCGGAGCTATTGCAGGCTGAACTGGCTCCTCCTTTCTGTATTTGACAATTTGACAACTCCGATCCGATGAAATTCCAAGTATTTAAAATTCATTCCTGATATCTGACGGAATTTTATTATATAAACTTCAGTATACTTTTATAATCCTTTCCCAGACACGCTTCCTTTTTTGTATTGCTGCAGTATGGTCTTATAGTGCTGCATCTGAGCTTTTCGTACCATTTCTTCCAAACGCTTTTGGTTTTCCCAGGCCTGCCGAACACTACTGTCCAAGTACACTAAATCAAAATGAATCTCAACGAGCTGTCCTTCTTCTGAGTTCACATAATCTGCCATATACACGGCACCGTCTTCCCCTACTTCAAAAATCTTAAACCAGTCCCGTTCCCTATCTGCTTCTTTGCCGTCAATAAAAATGGCAACCCCTTTGTTTCGGTAACATCTCAGCCGGTCCACATATGCATGCTGCTCTTTCTGAATCCGTTTCCTTCGCCTGTCCGCTCCCATACTTACCCTCCATAATGGCTAAAACAAACCCCTTCTGAATATCCGCCTGTGAATTCGGCATTCTTTTTCTCACCAGCTTTTCCGGAAAAGACTGACCAAAGGAGGCCTCTACTGTGACATATTAACTTCCTTTTATTCTTTTAGCCTGTTTATTGCTTTTCCCTCCAAATGGTTTTTAAAAATACTGCCATATCCCGTTGGATTATAAATGCATCTGGCGCATATGGGACCGATCGAAACGGTAATCCGAAACGCCTCTTAAATTCCTTTTTTGCCTCTTCACCTCCAAATACAGATAAATAATTCCAGCTTCCTTTCCCTTTTAGCATCCAGTCCTTTTGGGCAATCAGGTATCTTAACTTCCATTCATTAAAGGCTCCCAGAAAAAGCTTTTGGCTGCACTGCAAAAATTCAGCCTTCTTTCCGTCCTGCACACAGCCGAAATCCATCAAAATGCATTCATATTCTTTATCCATGCACCAAGCCAATTCCTCTGCTCCGCCATCGCAAAAATAATCAACATCAAGAATCGATGCAGGCTTTAAATCTTCTTCTGTCCCAGTACAGACTCCAATCAGTTCCTTTAACTCATGATGATCATTCCATTCCAAAACTGCTGTCCGCTTCCACTCTACTGCTGCCAAGTAATTGGCTAAAAGCAATGTAAAATGGGTTGCACCGCATCCCGGACCTGCTCCCATAATACCTATGGTGTGCGGCGCCTGCCTCTTCGCCATCCCTATCACCTCCTGGCCAAGAAAGCAGCCCATCCCCCTTTCTTTTTCTGCTGCTTACCTGCTCTGATTTCAATGTTATCCCAAAGAAATTCCAGCCACTCTTTCGCTCTCCTGTCAGGATGGAATGGATTGGAAAACAAAGGCACCCGGATCATCTGCTTCCGGCCTATCCCTTCCGGCACCGGAAGACGAATCCTTGGTTCGGAAAAATTATAAAGAATAATTGCTTTATCTGGTAAATCTTGTATCAATTCTTCCGTTAACCTTTGGTTCCACCACTTTCCTCCTGCTACTAACAGGCATACTTTTTCCCCAGAATCATTTCTGCTGCTTTCTTCCAGGCTCCGGGCTTCATTTTCCCACACTCCGCAATCCCGGATAATAAGGGAATAACCATGCTCTAAAAATCGAACTTGTCTGCCGTAATATGGCTTTATGGCACATCCAAACACAGACAAAATCCCGAAATCATCTGTTTCAATATCCTGACTGTCCGCCAGCTTTCGAATGCACCTACATGGGTGGGATTCCTCATACAAATTCGGAATTTTTTTCTTCCACAAATATGCACCAATGGCCAGGCTAATATGGGTGACTCCTGTGCCGGACTCTAGCCCATAGACTGTAACCGTCAGAGATGATACCGGCCCTTTCTGCAAACATTCCAAATCCTTCTGTAACTGGCTGACTGACTGATAGCGGTCTTCTTTTACCGGCTCCAAACATGCAGCTAAAATTCGCCCGCCTTCGCGGCCCCATAGCTTAACACCAAAATCCAGCAAAGATAACTTAGGATCAGGATATGTTCCTGCCGCCAGATAGAAAAGGAGTCCACCAATGGCATAAATATCTGTACGTTCATCTAATTCCATCTTACAGTCATACTGCTCTGGCGCTGCAAAGCCAACGGTTCCAAACCGCTGTCCCGCCTTATTTGCTTCTGCAAGCCCTGCCGCTTGTCCGAAATCAACCAGTTTAATCCGTTCATGGCATATTAAAAGGTTTTTTGGCTGTAAATCCAAATGTAATATGGGTTCTGTCCCTGCAGAATGCAGGTAATTTACCACGCCGCATATTTGAATCGCGTACTCCAGTACGGTGCTGCGGGTCAGAGGTCCCTGGCTGCTTACCAGGTTTTCTAAAGAATTGCCTTGGAGATATTCCTCCACAAGATAACTGAAATTATCATCATCTTCTATGTCATAAACCATAGGGATTCCCGGATGGCGAAGCTCTTTCAGCAATAAGGCTTCTTTGCGGAATGATTCATATCCTACACTGCTTTTTGCTACCGCTTTGATAGCCCGGTACTCCTCCAGCTCTCTGTGAAAAGCCAGATAAACCGTTCCCGTTCTTCCCTTTCCGATTATGCTGCATAGCTCATACTTGCCGGATAAAATGGTTTCCCCAATGCTCCACCTCCTTATTCCGGTATCATCTCATGGAAATATTTTACTATAAATTCCAGATTTTGGCAATATATACTTTTAAATCTCTTACAAATTTCTAAAATTTCTTCATAGGAATTGCTATTTTGTGATATAGTATAGTATAGTATATATTAGAAGAAGTTTATCTTTTTCCCCATTACAATTACCCATCGATTTAATTTGAAATAAGGATAGGGAGCGATTCTCATGAAAATAGAACGAATTAGCGAAAACCAAATCCGCTGTACATTAAATAATGTAGATTTAAGTGCGCGGAACTTAAATTTAACTGAGCTGGCTTACGGCACAGAAAAGGCCAAAAATTTATTCCGTGAAATGATTCAAAAAGCATCCAATGAAGTTGGTTTTGAAGCAGAAGATATTCCTCTGATGGTAGAGGCAATTCCTCTGTCCAATGAAAGTGTTATGCTGGTTATTACAAAAATGGACGATCCGGAAGAGCTGGATACCCGTTTTTCTAAGTTCTCCCCCATGTCAGAAGATGAAGACAATCTCCTGAATAATTTAGCCAATGAATTGCTGGAAGGTGCTGACGGACTTCTTAAATATTTAAGAACCTCTGCTGAAACGGCCTCTTCACAAAAAGAAGGGACAGAAATTCCGGAATTAGACCGAAATTCCCTTACATCAAAAGAGGACGACCCTGATTCCTCCCAAACAGGCCAGCTTCGGATTTATTCCTTTTCTTCCCTGGATCAGGCGGCAGACGCTGCAAAAATAGTGGAACCTGCCTTCTGTGGTGAAAGCATCCTTTACAAAAACCCGAAATCCAGCCAGTATTATTTGGTGATCCGCCGCGGCTCTGACAGCCCGGAATTCAGCAAGGTCTGCAATATCTTAGCTGAATATGGTACAAAAATCCATCATGACTATGCCACAGAAGCTTATTACGAGGAACATTATGAAATAATTATCCGAAAAAATGCAGTTTCCGCTTTGACACAATTATAAGGTGAAAAGCCAAACTCCTTATATCACTGTAAAAAATGCCGCAAATACAGCAATTCTTCAGTACAAGGCAAAACGAAAGCGTGTTTGAATCTTCATCCCCGCCATCTTCGCCTCTATTGCATGAATTGCATTTTTGCGGCATCTTTCTATTTTCCGTTAGAATCTTGCTGTACTATAAGGCTGCCAAAACCTGATTCATATTACTTACCAGGGTTTCGCAGTCAATGCCATGAACCATGCAGGCTTCCTCCAGGCTCTCCGACTGAGCGGACGGACAGCCTAAGCAATGCATCCCTGCTTTCATCAGCATGGGAGCAACGGCCTCATGCATCTGTACCAGCTCACCAATCAGCATATCCTTACTTATCTGCATTGTATCTTCCTCCTTCTACTTGTACTACTAACACTATAATACCATTTATGCTATTTGACAAGGCAGAATTTCGTTTTAGAGCGTGTCTGAAAGTTCTGGTACATTATGTGTCGCTGGAATCCCCTGTTTGGACTTAGGACTGCGCAAGATCATCATGAGAGTAACGATTCTGAACAGCCCACAGTGGTGACGAATCCGGCCCCTTCCCTTATCCATGTCCCACACGGAACGTATCGGAGAGGCGGCTCAGATGCGCTTGAAAAAAGCCATTTCTTTCGTATAATGAAACGTGACAGGAATAAGGATTTCATCAAATGAACACTTGCCATATTTTCATACAAAAAGACGGTGGATGCCGCGATGACGGACGGGAAAATAGCGTACATTCTTTATGGCATAGAGAACCAGGCAGAGATTCATTATGCTATGGCTGTGAAGAACAATCTCTATGATGCGTTGGAGTATGCAGTTCTTCAATATTTTATAAGCATAATACAAACACATCCAAATTGCTACTAATTGATTTGACGCGATATCCAAATGGTGAAATCAGCTAATTGTAAAGTTTTTTAACAAGATAAGACTGGTATTTACAGCAATTTTCACTATCTAAAATAAAATCTTTTCTACAATATTCTTTCTATCTGATTTTGTTTTGTCAATAAGGATCCTTCTGGAAAACCGTATCAATATTTATACAATCAAGCCGCCATTTTCCACTTGAATAATTTTATGTTTTATTATAGAATAGATTCAAATCTAATTTAAGGAGGAACTTATTATGGCATATGTAATTAATGATTCTTGTGTTAGCTGCGGAAGCTGTGCTGGCGAATGTCCAGTAAGCGCTATTTCTGAGGGCGACGGCAAGTATGTAATTGATGCAGATACCTGCATTAGCTGCGGTACTTGTGCTGGCGCATGTCCTACCGGCGCTATTGAAGAAGGTTGATTTCAAACGTACATAAGTGCCTCTTCCAAAGGGAAGAGGCATTTTTGTTCTTTATTCATTTATTTTTTACTCCTTTTTCGAAATTGTGCACCCATTCAAAAAATTATAAATATACGTTTTTTGTCAAACTGCATCAATATTCTATCGTTAAAATCATTTATTCCATTTTGGCATACGGATAATTTCATAAAAGCTGAATAACTTGTAATAAAAAAGAGGGAATCCTATTATGAAAAAACCAATTATCGGCCTTACGCCCTACCATAATACTGAAAATGATGATATTTCCATGCGCCCTGGTTACATACGAGCTCTGGAAGCTGCCGGGGCAATCCCCATGATCCTTCCTCTTGAAATAGAAAAGGATAACTTAAATGCTCTGTCCAATCTCTGCCAGGGATTTCTATTTACTGGCGGCCCCGATCCTCACCCCTTTTTGTGGGGGGAAGAAACTCATAAAAACTGCGGCCCCATATCTGTAAAGCGGGATCAAATGGAACTTTCCCTGCTTACTATGGCTATGGAACAAAAAAAGCCAATACTGGGAATCTGCCGGGGAGCACAGATTCTAAATAT
The DNA here is from genome assembly GCA_022796475.1 of Lachnospiraceae bacterium. Lineage (GTDB taxonomy): Bacteria > Bacillota > Clostridia > Lachnospirales > Lachnospiraceae > Caccovicinus. The sequence continues at coordinate 9,775 of JAAWIS010000048.1, forward strand.
CGGCTTAGGCGGTGACATTTATCAGGATATAAGCAGTCAATACCGCTCTGCCTTCCCCATTGCCCACAGCCAGCCGATGCATTATCGCCATCCCTCCCACCATGTAGACGTAAAAAAGGACACTCGTTTAGCTTCCTTTGGCGATGATACCACCATTCAGGTTAATAGCTGCCATCATCAAGCCATACGAAAACTTGCCCCCGGGCTGATAGCCGGAGGCATGGCCTCAGACGGAATTATTGAGGAAATAGAATTGCCCGAATATCCTTTCCTGATAGGCGTTCAATGGCATCCTGAATACCTTTGGGAAACAGATTCTTCTGCCAGAAATTTATTTCTGGGATTTGTAAATGCCTGCAAGGAAATTTTATAGCATTTATTCTCCATTTCCTATTCTTACCATTACGCCTGTTTTCCATTTCCAAATCTTTTTTTTCTAAAAAATGGAACTTTCGCGGCTGCCGCCTCTGCTTTACTTTGACTTTCCCGCTGGTAGCTGCGAATGATTTCATCTAAATGCCGGAATCGTTCCTCCTCCCTTTCGTCCCGAATCCTCATAAAGTCTTCCAGATCTTCCGTTAACTTCTGCTTTACTAAAACACTAATATCCCGGCTCAGCTTTTCATTATTCGCTTCCAGTGCCCGCTCCATTATGTGATTCATAATCCTTTGGAATTGCTCCATTTTTTCTTCCTGTGTCAAAACCTGGATTTCACCATTCTCTCTTTCCTGGGAAATAGCGAGTGCTGTTACCTGAGAATGTTCTAAATCACCTCTTTCCTCTGCCAAATACTCCTCTTGGTTTCGGTTTTTTTCTGTTTCCCCTTTATCTGACATCAGCGTCTGAGTATCGATTAACCCGCCTGGCTCACCAGCCATAATAAATACCTCATCCGTGTTTTTTTCTCCCTCCTTTTCCTTTGGCCCGTTCATTGCATCTGCTGTTTTATTATCTTGGTTCAGATTTGCTTTCAGCCCTGCCTTTGTATTTACCACCCCATTCCTTCTCTCCCAGGCAGAAGGCTTATTACGATTTTTTCTTTTCCCTTTCATATCTATTTGCCCATCCTTTTCCTCTATTTCCTGGCTTTCCTCTTGCTTTTCTTCCTTATCGCTTTCATTAATTTTGCCTTTGTGGTCAAGCTGGTTTTCTGACGCCCTCTTGCTGTCTGCTTGATCCCACTCCTTTCCTTCCCGCCAATTATTCTTTCTGCCCTGTACTAAATTTTCGCTGGTATCGGCTAATTTTCTTACTTTACTGTCACTTGATTCCTCTGACAAATAGCCATTTTTCGTATCCTTGCTCTCCCATTTATTTATTTCTCTTCCGCGATTTTCCGGCTCTAAACGGCTATAATCGGACATCCTGGCAATATTCGACGGTTCTTTTTGAAGAATTTCCTTCTGAATTACCTGCCTCGTTTCCTCTGACTTGTCCACTGATATCCGATACAGAAATCCAAGGCGCGGATTTTCCTGTAAGGTTTTAGAGATATCCTGTTCCAAAATATCTGCAGTATTCACAATTTCCTGGTTCTGGGCCATAATCTGCTGCAAGGCTACTTTAATTGCTTTTAGCTGGTATCCCTTGTCCTTCAGTTTCTTTACCTGGCAAAATAAACGGATATGAAATTCCGTATAATATCTATGTCCCATTTCATTTCTCGGAATTGAAAGCCCTAATTCTTCTTCCCAATATCGCAGGACATGGGTTTCCACATCGACCTTTTTCGAGGCATCCGATATTAAATAACGTATCTCGTCCATCGCTTCTCACTCCTTGTCCTTGTATTTCATAATTTAAATAACAAATGATGCGTTTTACATCATTTGCCTAAGCAAAAGAATCTCCTAATTTTTTGCTTCCTGTAATATGTATATGTGTGCTCAAAAAAGAATATGTATGAAAAACAATATAAAAAAGCCATAAAGGGGGAAATTTCTAAGCTCCCGGCCTTTATGGCTTTTTATTCAGGGTGAAAGTGGAAATTATTTAGTTTTGGAACAAAGCAAAGGGTATGTATTAAACTGCTGGGCCATTTGTAATTAACACGCCATCCGTTACAGGGCCTTGGGATTCGGATCCGCCTTCAAAAGGAATTACTGAATGAAAGCCTCTTAAGCGGTAATAGCAGCCAGTTGGCAGACCAAGGACGGAAAAAGACTCTGAAACTGCTGTTAAGTCCTCATCACCTTCCTTATATTCATACGTAAAATTATAGTAGTCTACCTGGAACCACTCTTGTTCTTTATCATCCCAGCGATCCAAATAAACATTCATCCGAATTTTTTTGACCGGTTTATGGCATAATGTACTAGCATAAATACCAATCTCACCATATCCTTTATTTGAAATATTTAAATAAGAGCTGGAAATATAATTTCCTCTGGCATATCCATCCACTCCCGTACTTTCATTAACTCCTTCTGGCAGCAGCACTGAATCACTTGACTTTTTACTCGAATTGGCAAATCCTGTAATCGTAAATACCAAACAACTGATCATTGTCAAAACTATTATTTTTATTTTCTTACTCATCTTTTTCTCCTACAAATAATAAACTAATTTTCTACTGTTAAATTTTTAATAATATTTATAAATTCACTCTCTTCCAAAATGCCTTCAAGTATATAATGCGAATCCTCTAGTTCAAAATATGCACTATATTCATAGTTTCCCTCTGAAGTTTTATTTCGCTGAATTGGAATATCCTGTCCAATTAATTCATTAAATACCGATTTATATTTTTTTCGGTCAGAAGAATACGCCCCTATATCGCCGATTGGGTAGGACACCTCAAACATATATATATGGTTGCCTTTGAATGTAAACTCTATTCTAACGTGTTCCCCTTCTATATCCAATCCTAATAATCTCATACCTTCAGGAATATAATTCAATTTTAATACTGAAATTCCCAGCTCTTCTTTAATCTGAATATAAGCTTTTTCCAAACTACCTATTTCAGTGATATAATTCTCCTGATTATTCCAAACAATTCTTCCTCTCTCACCACTTTCCACCCTTACCTGGTATTGATAACGCTTCTTTGCGATTGCATCAATTTTTGGTGCTAAAATTATTACTCCCACTGCCAGCATACAGGCTGCCCCAATCCCTGCAATTCGAAAGGACTTTTCCAAAAACATGCCTTTTAAACCTATTATTTTTTTTAGGTCAAATTTTTTATGTTCCTTAAAATTTACAGTTTCTTCTATTGACTGATGGGGCAGCCTTTCCCTGTCCAGATAATCAGACTCCTCCATAGCTTTTCGGCTTTCTTCGTCAAAATCCGCCAATATTTTAGGGGTAATACCCCGGGCTCTCATCTTTTCCAGAATCATAGAAAATTCCTGTTCCGGCGGCGTTAATGCGGAAGCTTCCTTCAGATATACATCTGACAAAATCTGCTGTTCAGCCCACTCCATCTGCTTTCTTATCTGCTCCCCATTTACGCCATAGGCATCTTTTATTAGTTGATTTATGGATTTATAGTTTTTTCCATCTGGATGTGCCCGATTTTTATTTGCACTACATTTCATTTAAATAATTCTCCCCTAAAGTTCCCATTCGTTTCAGGGTTGACATTTTAATTTGAAGCATTACTATATTACTATAAGGTTACTTTCGGAGGTCAAAGAAATCTGAAAAACAATGGCTTTGCCTATATTTTTGGCTCCCGGTAAAACGGGGCATACTCTGCTGTAAAATGCAAACAGAATGGAGGAAATTATGAAAAAAATTATCTTAACCGGCGGAGGTACTGCCGGACATGTTACCCCGAACCTTGCTCTGATCCCTTCTTTGCAGGAACAGGGCTATGAAATCCGTTATATCGGCTCCTATCAGGGCATTGAGAAACGGCTAATCGAAAGCGCTGGAATTCCTTATCAGGGGATTTCCTCCGGAAAACTGCGCCGTTACTTCGATTTTAAAAACTTCTCTGATCCCTTCCGCGTAGTAAAAGGCTACACAGAGGCTTTGAAAATCATGAAAACGTACCGTCCTGATGTGGTTTTTTCGAAAGGCGGTTTTGTTGCTGTTCCTGTAGTTTTAGCTGCTAAGCATTACAAAATTCCAACAATTATCCACGAATCCGATATCACACCAGGGCTTGCCAATAAACTGTGCATTCCTTCTGCAAAGAAAATCTGCTGTAATTTTCCGGAAACACTTTCCTATCTTCCCAAGGAAAAATCTGTTTTGACTGGATCACCGATCCGTGAAGAGCTGCGAAAGGGCAACCGGCTGTCTGGTTTACAGTTTACCCATTTAAGCCCTGATCGGCCAGTTATTCTGGTAATCGGTGGAAGTTTAGGGTCAGTCAAAATTAATACTGCGGTAAGGAGTATGCTCCCACGCCTTTTAGAATCCTTCCAGATCATACATATCTGCGGGAAGGAACATTTAGATGATTCCTTAATTGGCACTCCTGGATATGTACAGTATGAGTATGTGGATAAGCCCTTAAAGCACCTGTTAGCAGCAGCCGATATTGTCATTTCCCGTGCTGGTGCAAATTCCATTTGTGAACTGCTGGCCCTCCGCAAACCGAATCTTTTGATTCCCCTTTCCGCTGCAGCCAGCCGCGGCGATCAAATTTTAAACGCACAATCATTCCAAAAACAAGGATTCAGCGCTGTTTTAGAAGAAGAATCATTAACAGACGATTCTCTGCATCAGGCGATTCTGGATTTATATGCCAATCGCCAAACTTACATCCATGCTATGGAACAAACAAAACTAAACAATGCAGTTGAAACCATTCTTTCTCTTATTAATGCCTGCTCTGTCCAAGGTTAAGCTGCATGTTTGATTCGCCTCTTTTGTAATCTGAAAACAACTCTGATGATTCTCCCTCTGCTTATGTTATGAAACGAACTTACAAAAGGGGGATCGTCAGAGTAATGATTCCGCCCGTCGTTTCTTACTATATTTATTGGTAAGAATTGGGATCATACTATATTCTGTGTCATTGACTGCATGAAAGCATGTCTGAAACTAGTGTGCTGACACGTTAAGTAGATTTAAAGCATATATGCCAAAACCTAAGTTTTCAGACAGCAATGCTGACATTTCACTTTATGAATCCGTCAGAAACATTACAAACCATATTTAGGACCTAATATTTTTCTCAAAAGTTTTTTTGCCCTGGAAACCCTGGCGCGGCAGGCTACTTGTGAAATTCCCAGCATTTCTGCAATTTGTTTTTCTTGTATTCCGTCAACTAAAAACAGTTTTGCTGGTATTTTCATACTATCCTTTAACTGGGCAAATGCTGCTTCCACATCTTGATGAATTTCTTCATTGATAATCTGTGCCATGATATCCTTACTGAACCGAACTGCCATCTCAGGATTCTCAACAAAATCATCGGAATCCAATATCAGCCATTCTTTATGGCTTTTCCTGAAATAATCAACACTCTTGTTTTTAAGGATAATGCCTAACATGGTCTTCTTGCGTTTTTCCGGCCAATCCAAAGGATAATGCTCGTAATAGGAAATAATAGTTTCCTGAATCACATCATCGATATCTTTTGCTGGAACCCGTAAACTGCGTGCCAATATACGGAGAGTTTTTTGATATTTATCATAAATTTCCTGCAACAAATCATTTTTATCTTGTTGCATATCGTTCTCCTGCTTTGAATAATCATAATTCTGCATGAATACGCTTTGCTGTTTCCTGCAACTCCTCCGGATCCGAACTTCCTGAATTCCAGGTTACTATAGGCGTTTCTCCATCATACCTCGGTATCACATGCAAATGAAAATGGAGTACTGTCTGGCCAGCCGAAGCACCATTATTTTGAACCAGATTAAAACCAGAACACCCAAGGCTCTTTTTCATGGCAGCTCCTATCTTGCCTCCCAAAGCCAAAACTTTAGAAGCATATGCTTCTTCTAATTCACAAACGTCTTTGAAGTGTTCTTTTGGCAGAATCAGCGTATGTCCTTTCGAAGCAGGCCCCATATCCAAAATCGCACGGAACCTGTCATCTTCATACACGGTTGCAGACGGAATATCTCCATTTGCAATCCTGCAAAATATACAGTTATCATCTTTCATGCTGCATTCCTCCTTTACTGTGAAAGCTCAGCGTCCCCTCGCTGAACTGTGGGAAAACGGGGATCGCGAAGCGGCATCTTCCATATCCGTTTTTGCACATCCCCCGGAGGGTTCACATGAACCGCTTTCATTCATGGTGGTGCCCTAAGCGGGGCATGGGGGTAGTGTGAAAGTTCAGCGTCCTGCCGCTGAGCTGCGGGGCGCATGAAGGTTTATCAGAGTAGTATTCAAACGCTGCATACTCTAAGCAGTTTCAAAGTCATGTTTTAAAACTGCCTCACGCCTGCTGATTGCGGACGCTGTGGCTTCCAATAGAGAAAAATCCCCAGCAAAAATCCAATTATTACCCCTGCAATATGCGCCAGATTATCCGTTTCCACACTTTGGAAGCCAAGATATAATGACATTAAAATCATTGTAACAATCCGTCTAGTGTCAAAGTTGTTCAATCTGCCTTTATTCACAAGAATAACGTAAAGCAGCCCTCCGGATACCCCGAATATTGCCCCGGAAGCTCCTGCAGAAACTGTGTTCATAGGTATTCCGAGATAGGTTTCCAGCATAACCGCATATCCGATGGATACTAAATTTGCACCGCAGCCGCTGCCAAAGTAAAGCAGAATATATTTTATCCTTCCAAGCTCCGGTTCCAAATAGCCTCCTAATATAAAAAGAACCAGCATGTTATTCACTAGATGGCTGATTCCAAAATGCATAAATATCGATGTTAACAGACGATAAATTTCTCCATCCAGAACATACGGCACATACATTGCTCCATGCTCTAGCATATAACCGGCATCTTTTGAAGAACCCGTTAAATCTAAAAAGAGGAAATAGACGATATTAATCACCATAATCCCCCATGTTATGTATGCCCCACGTTTTTTTCTATTCATAGCGGCACTCCTTATAATAGTTGGGTTCATTTTAGCATGAATTGTCAAATAAGTTAAGAGGCATATAAAAAAATTTCAAAGGAGGTTCCTATTTTGCAGAATTTTGTCAATAAAAGATATATGACAAATCTGCAATCTGAATTTTATCTCCGCTATTAATCTGACAGGTTTCGTTTGCCTCTAAACTATGGTTCGCAACAATAGTGCCATTTGAAGAATTCAAATCTGTAATCCTGCAGATTCCGGCTTCTTTATCAATCCGGATATGCAGACGGCTGACTGTAGGTTTTTTTAACACATAGTCTACAATTCCCTCTTGCTTTCCAATAATAAATGGAAAATAAGAAACTGAAATATCTTCAACAGATGGATCCAGGCTTTTCATAAAGTGAGATTTCTTTTCTGGCAGATCCATCTCTGCTAAAAGTACTGTATCCTTATTTGGTTCTATCTCTGTTTGCTCCTTTATATGATCTGGAAGAATTTCATGACTCCATTCCTCCTTCTCATCCTCCCGGAACGTCATGTACCATTTTGACTCGGTTGGATTAGATTCTAAAATTTCAGTTTCTGCATCATTTCTTTTGCTATTTGCAGCATCAGACACCCTTCTCTGCTTACCTGCTTTCCTTTTTGCAAGCAAAATCCATCCACAAACAATCAGTAATATCCCATCAGCAGCAAGGAGCATTCCTCCATACCTTCTAAGACCTGTTTCACCTGCAATAAACCATACTGCCACAGGACCTCCCAATGCAAAAAAGAGCATGATCTGAACTGCAAATTTCGACTCTTTTTTAATGATAACTTTTTTGCCTTTCTGCTGGTTTTCTCTTATATTTCTTTTTAATTTTCGTTGTTTTGCTTTTAACTTAATATTAGAATTCGGTCGCTGTATATTTTCATATCTTTCTTTGCAAAAACTATTATCTAAAAATTTATCCTTCCCGGAATCTTCATCCTCACCATACATTTTTCTAAACATATGATCTGGAGGCTTCTGGTCCGAAGTTTCCTCTTTCAAATCAGAGTTCTCTAAAAAAGCGGCTTTCTCAGGCCATTCTTCTGAAAAACTTTCTTTCTGACTCTCCTGCACTGCTTTTAGTAAATCTTCTATGCCATAATAGTCCTTTTGGCTTTCCTGATAAAGCCGATAGGCGAGTACTACTGTATCGCTGTCCCGATGGTCTGCCTTTTTTAGCAGAAACTGCAGCAGCTTTTCCATTGCTTTTGGAAAATCTCCCTGATACCCTGGCACATAACACAGCCAGACTTGATAGGTTTCTGGTTCAATATAAATATGATCTGGCTCTAACAGTATATTCCCTTCCTGCAGAAGAAAAGGCTCAATACGATTTAATATACTTCCAATCCCTAAAATCAAACGGCTAATTTCTTCTCTTTTGATTTCACTAAATTCCAGCAGACGGCTTAATGGCTGTTTGGACGTTATTTCATAGCAGAAAAAAGAATCTGCCTCCTCCTGCTTTATACGAAATTTCAGTATTCCATCAATTGCGTTGCGTTCCAGCATTCTGATTTCAAAACTGTCTGCATTTGCTTCCAGTGCGTCTAGAATTAAATAGTTATGGCGCATTTCTCTCTTGTATCTGACTTTCATATCGCTCCTCCAACTGTTTTAATGCAGCCATCTTCCGCAAAAACTCTTCCGGTTCATATATTCTTTCCGAAATTTCCAGTTCCCATTTTCTTCTATTTTCTGTGCCCCATATTTTCCCCGCTGCCTTATTGCTTCCTGCTTCTAGTTTAATGTCTACCCCTTCCATAGAAAGCAGCAATCCTATATGTTCTTGCATTTCATCTTGGATCTTTTCCCCGTTTCCATCTTCGTCATGACGAATTTTCTCCAATCCTTCCTGAAGCTTCATCCCATTTTTCGTTTCATCATGCAGTCGGTAAGCCTGCTGAATTAGTACCACCATAACCAGACAAAACACAGTCATAACCAAGGCTGTTTCTATGGTATAGCTTGCTTTATATTCCTTTTTCAGCCATTTATAACTTATTTTTTTATTTATTCCCATAGATCCCCCATTTGCAGATAGCTCTGTATCACAGCCAATACAGTATACTGGCCACTTGATACTCAGACGAACCGTTTCATACTCAAACGAATTAATACTCAGACGAACTATTTGTAATGAATATTCAGAAAACATTAACTTTGTTTTTCATATGCACATTAACAGAATACCTGCCGGGAATGCAAATACCAGAAATGGAAGTGTTTTCTTCCTGCAATTATTTCCTTTGCCTTTTTCCCAAATCAAACAGGCCAGCCCAGCCATGCTGCATAAAAAAAGGGCGCTGCTTAACAAAAGTAAATTTCGCCAAAATCCCAGATACAGCCCAGTTATCACAAAAAAAATCCCATCGCCTGCACCCAAAGCCCCTTCTGTAAGTCTGCTGATTCCAAGCAAGGCTGCCCCAATGGAGCACCCGGCCAGGAGAATCCAAATTGACTGCTCTCCGGAAAGTCCGTAAAACCAAAAATTTGCCGGAAATTTTTCCATATCTGCTAATAACACTCTTTGGCAGATTTGAGAAACCAAAAAATGAACAAAAAAGAATAAAAATATCCAGCCAGAAACAGCTTTTTTTCTTCCATCCTGCCACGCAGTTACTGTCAAATATAGAAAAAAGCTCATTTTTCACCCTGATCCTTTCTGAACAAACTTAAAAAACACCTCTGTGCCTGCCCTTTTACAAACTGCTGCCAGATACCTGTTTCATTTCCCTTCTTGTCATCGTAAAACATTAATAATCATTACTGCACCTTTAAAAACCATCACACAAATCTGATACAAATGGTTTTGACAATGCCGCTTTAACGGCAGCAGTAAGAACAGCCGCCTAAATGTTTTACTGTTGACAGCTTTACTTCCTGTACGTATGCAATAATCGCTGAACAGTTTTTACTTGTATGATACCGGCTTCCGCTTTTCATAATGAATACATTCATACCAGATTCTTTGCTTCCCCCACAGACTGCACAGGGATAATATTTCCCTCCATTCTGGTTGCGCAGGCTGGCAATCAGACTGTAATCAACTGTCTGAAGCTGGTTGGAAAGATAATGGCAGTTTTTTGATTTGTGGTATCTGACAGAAGTTTTCCCGATATAGACAATAGGATCTTCTTCATCTTCCATCTGATTTTCATTCTGACTTAATCCATCCCTGCCAATCCATGCCCGCCGGATACTTCCAGACGAAAAGGAAAGATCATCAAAATGAAAGATAGAAAAGGGCATCTGCATCTGATAATCCATACAGAGTTTGATCATTTCTCCATCTTCTAAATATGCAGAGCCAGAAAATGAGCGGGACTTCATTCCATCCTTTGGAAACATACTTTCCGCTATACTTTCTGCTTTGGCACCGATGGTATGGTTTACAATCCCTAACAGCAAATCCTGTTTCCAATCCCCATCCTCCTTTGGAATTTCCTCTCCTTTTGCCAGCATATATTCCAAATATGCATACTGACACAACCCCTCATTAACCGATTCTAACGATGCCTGAACCTGCCTCTGCCGCTCCATCATCCGAAATGGAATCATCATACATACCATGGCAAATATAAAAATCGAAAGCGCCAACGCTGCTTCTACAGAAACGGATGCCCGGCAGACAAACCTCTTTTCATTTCTGACAAATTTACAGCTACTGGAGGTAAAGGCCCACACCCTTTTTTCTCTGTTTTGCTTTATTCTGTTTTTTTGATGTTCGGGCTTTCGTACTTGGAGAGTATCGTTTATTATGCAACTTATCATCGTGAATCCGGAATATTCCACACTTCGAAAAAAGGGCATGAGCCTTCACCTCCTTCACTTAATCCCTATCCAGCCTTGGTTCATATTTGGCTAATTCTAAAGCCCGCCTGTCTTTACAGCCGTGGAAATTTTAGTAAGCCTTTGATACGGCTGCCATTAAAGGATAGACTGCCGCCTCAAATCCAGCCTGTTTCAACAATCCCAAGGCAAAATAAACATGTTTTCCACAAAATTGCGCCTGGATATCCACCCGGTAGGCACAATCCGATATGCAAAATTCATCCTGGCTTCTTTTTAAATTCATCTCCATCACATCCATCATGCGGTAAAGAAGCCTGGTTCCAGGTTCTAAAAACAGAAAAATCGTCAGATACTGTTCATAGCTTAAGCCAGATTCACTGCTTTGGCTTCCATCCAGTTTTTTGCCGGCTGCAAACTCCAAAAGACCTTCTAAACTTAGATTCCAGTCTTCTTTTCTTTTCATAAATGGAACCTTTCCTCCGCTTAACAAGGTTTTTACATCGGCCACGGCTTCTCCAAAGGCCCAAACTCCCATAATAAAGTATGAGGTAATTGATACCAGCGGCACCAGGCCAAAGGCTCCTACCACTGCTGACGCAAGGACTTTCGCCTGATTTCGTTTTTCACTGTCACCTAATATATGAATCAGATTCATCCCTTCCCGGACAGCCAGCATCCGTTCTACTGTTTTCACAAGATTTTCTCGATCCGTTTCTTTCCCAAACAGGAGATATTCCAGTTCATATGCAGTTTCTTTTTCTCCGTCGTCACAAAAATGGTTAAAAAACACTTGGCAGTATTCTGCTGTCATTGCTTTTTCCAATATCCCCAGACCGGTTTCCTCATAAGAAATCCGGTTGGAAGGACTGTTTTTAATGTCAAAACTTCCCTCTGATACCATCTGTCCCGCAGGAAGGACTAATGATAAAACCCCTTCCTCAGCCATTTCCCGCAGCCTTTTTAACAGGCCTTCTTTTTCTTTGTCCTGGATGCCGGCATGAAAAGGAAGGGTGAGAAGCTGATACTGAGCAAAATGTCTTTGAACCGGCCTCCAGAGAGCGGCTGTATTTAACTCATCTTCTTCATCTTCTGGTTCCCAGTCCTCGATATAGTCTTCAACTTCCTCTGCCTCCTTTTGCACTGCCTCTACCAGCAATATCCGGTTATCTGCCTTTTCACAAAGGCCTGTAATCTGCCGCCGTCTTTCTCCGTCTTTATCTGTATAGGACTCATATTCTAAAAGTTCCTGCAAAAATGCTGTTCTCACCGTTTCCCTTACATCTGGCATTTTTTCTTCATATTCTTCCCTTAATTTTGTTAGCTGCTGTCCCAGTTTATCCGCCTGTGCTTCATAAGCTTCCACCAATTTGGGAACTTCTTTCAGCTTTTTGATCAGCTTATCCCCTTCTTTGCAAAAGCCCCTTCCATCTTCCCGGCTCAGATAATCCGCCGCCTGCTTTTTTAATTTCCCTTGTTCTTCCAGGCATTCTCCTAAATTCTCCAATGCTTTTTCCAGCTTCCAGGCATCCTTCGTCTGAATTTCCATTGATCGGTTCATATCCGATATCTGTCCTGCTTCTGTTAATGTTTCTACCGCCTCATCTGCACTTTCAGCATTCCATTCTTTCGTCCAAATCCCATATTTCATATAGTCCATAATTTCTTGTTTAAAATAAATTCCTGAATCATCTGTAAGATCTTGTTTTGCGGTTAGCTGGCAGTCTTCCAATTGAAAGGGATACCAATTTTCCTGTAAAAGATAAGGTTCCAGAAAGCCGGAATATTCCTTTGTAATATCAGCCTCCTCTAAATATTCCAGGCCAAATATTCTGTATTGTTCCCACAGCCCTCTGTGATACTGACTAAACAGCGAATCCATAGAAGCGTACATAGCTGTCTGAATAAAACACTGAGCACCTGCCATCCTGGCTGATTCTAAAAGGCCGCAGATTAATCCGCAGACACAAATAAGAATTAAACTTAAAAAAACCGATATCTGACCCTTCCATTTCAATCTCATTGATCTCCTAGCCTGATTTTTCTTTAGTAAACTTCTTTTGACTGGCTGTTAATTTCCTTAAAAATATTATCCAAAAGTTTCGTAATCTGACCTTTAAAAATAATTACCAGCCCAATCAAAACTACCAGAATTAAAACAACCTCGATCACGCCAACTCCTTCTTCCTCTCTCAAAAAATTCTTAACCTGTTCTGCCATACTGCTTCCTCCTTTTCATTTCAACTGCAGTTTCTCTTTCTTTCTGTTTCTCTTTTTCCCATTTTTTCTTTTTCAGTTTTTCTTCCAGCCTATTCTTTTCATTTTTCTTTCTATTTTTCTTTCAACTTACTTTTTTCGTTTTTACCTTTCCTGTCTTTGTTTCTCTAACTTTTGATTCATCGTTCTTTTATTTCCTTACAGGTATCAAATCAAGCGCTGTCAAAGCTGCCTCTTTCTCAAAAAAAGGTAAGGAATGCAGGCACTACTACAATTACCATTACAACACCAAGCATTAAAAACAGTGGGATCAATAGTTTCGTTGCAGCCTCTTCTCCCTGCCGCCTGGCTAAATTTTTTCGCTGTTCAAAGGCATCTGTCATTTCAGCCTGCAAAAGATACCGAAAATTTTTCGTTCCCGTTTTCCGGTTTTGCTCTAAAAGGCCAGCCAATTTCAGATATGGCTGCAGCATACAGCGTCTTCCAAATTCCGCATATGCTTTTCCTTCTGCTGTTCCGCTTCGAATTTGATAATACGTTTGAAGCATTTCTTCATATGCAGGCCGTTCCTCTTCCCCATTTTCCTGAAGTTTTTGATAGTCTAATACGATCCGCTCCCATGCAGTCCGAACAGTCATTCCTGCCCCAAGAAATATCTGAAGCTTAGAAACTACCTCAGAATAGTCTAACAGCAGCTTTTTCTCCCTATTCTTTTTTAACTGCTTTTTCTGGTCTGCACTCCTGGCACGAAGCAAAATTACCAGAAGGGGACCTATTAGCAGCAGCCATATGGAATCTGTTTCATTTCTGCTGTGGTATGACAACGCATTTCCCTTGTATTCCTTTGGAAGGTAAAAACCTTCCTCTGTCCGGTTTTGTTTTTCCCTTCGTCTAATTTCCTCTGTCAGTTCTTTTCTTTGTTTCTCTTCCACTGACAGCAAAGGCAAAAACACCTGAACCGGAATGGATATTTGTTCTGAGGTTCCGTATCCGTCTGATACTTCTGCTGTCAGGATCACTTGCTGTCCTTGATCTGTCTGGAGAGATTCCGCACAGATTTCCCCGTCATAATCGATAATGCCTGCCGGGGTACTGCTCCAGCGAATATAAAAGCCTGTTTTGCTATCCTTAGAAATCAGATTTAATTTCGTCCTTACCTGGTTAACAGAACCATTATCCCCTGAAATTACATCCCAAAGCCGTTCTTTTAACTCCGCCAGTTCCTTTTTCGTCTGTTCATCTGTATATCTTCTCTCTTCTACGGGAAACACGATTTCTATTCCCTGATTCCCATAACCGGCTCCCTCAGCAATCAGTACAATTTCTTCCTCCCCCTTTCCGTATTCATTCCGGCGGATATACCCATCTCTCAGCGGATCGGTTCTGCCTGACGCTTCCACAGCAAAAAATAAGATCACCCCTGCCAAGATACATAAAACTTCACTTATTTTTATAGAAAATTGTTTTCCTCTAAACCGGAATATCCAAAATCCTTTTTGATAGCCAAAATGCAATTCCGTACACCCCCAGACAAATGGTCATTAGTATAGTTCCAGTTCCCGTTTCATACATCATGCCGAAGAAACCGGGGGAGGCTCTGTCAATATACAGGATTAGGAAAAAAGGAATCATATTCATTATCTTCTGCTCCAGCTTTTTGGAGGCCGTCATATTTGCAATTTCCTCTCTTACCTGGGCCTTATCCCGAATGATTCCTGCTGTATGGTTAATAATGGCTACCAGATCACCTCCGCTCCTTTTTGCTGCCTTAAATACCTGGGCAAAATTCCTCACATCTTCCAGGGCACTGCGTTCTGCAAATTCAAAAAACACCTGTTCTACAGGCCGGTTCATCTGAATCTGTTTGACCATCCAAATAAATTCACGGTTAATCATCCCTTCTTCTCCATAAAGCATATCCAGCTCCCGGCTGCTGTTAGCAAGTGCATTTTCTATGGAATATCCTGCACTTAGATTTGCTGCCAAAATCAAAATCCCTTCTTTAAACTGCTGATTTAAGCGTAACAGCCTGGACTCCTTTAATTTTTTTCGGTATATCAAAGGAAATCCAAGCCCTATGGGCAGCAGCAGGAAAAATATCAGAATACTGCGGTAAAAGGTATACGATATCACTCCACAGACTCCGGCGCCTTTTGCCCCATAAAGCAGCCATTCAAAACATGACAACTGGTAATTTTTATAATTCATAGCCTGCTGCTGCAAGCTTTTCTCTCCTTGTAAGCTGCCCCACACAGGCAAGATGCCCTTCCACTTTTTCATTCCTGTTTCGGCCGAATCCCCCCTTCCTTTCATCACCTTTTTTATTTGTTTCTTCTCCTGTTTCCCTCCATCCTTCCTTCTGCCATCTTTCTTCTGCATCCTTTTCCTTTCCGCAACTGCCTCCCTCTGCTGCCGCCCATTCCGCTTTTTTCCCTTGCATTTCCTTTTGTTTTCCCTGTGTATCTTCCTGAAATATAAACAGCGGATTCAGAATAATTTCCCCATTGCAGATCCCGGTAAGTTCTGCAATGCTTAGTACCCGGCGGCTTTTATCCCGAAGCCGGCCCAACTGAATAATAATATCAATTGCCGCACAGATCTGACTGCGAATGGCGGCAAGAGGCAGCTCTGCTGCCATTAAAACCATAGATTCCAATCGCGAAAGCATATCGTTAGGACTGTTGGCATGACCGGTTCCCATGCCGCTATGCCCTGTATTAAATGCGGTTAACAGATCAAACGCTTCACCGCCCCGAACCTCACCTACAATATATAAGGAATACTTTTTAATGATAAAACTCTGTATATTCTGTACAAAATGGCTGTAAAAAGAGACGTGGTAAACCCTGTAAACTCTGTAAATGATAAGTAAATATCTAGGAGTGGAGGCATTTTGGGAATAGCTGAAATGTCCACTCCCCAAGCCTACTTTCTTAAATCATTTTGCCAGCCAATCTCCACCAAAATAAATTCATGCCACATATAGACTGAAAACATCTTTCCCCAATTCTAAAATTAATGTAAAATAGATTTATCAAAGAATGGAGAGAGGGAACACCCATGCCAAAAGACCATGAAAGAAACATTTCCCCTATGCAAGAAGCCAGACAAAAAATCATTCAGGAGAAATAC
>JAAWIS010000049.1 GCA_022796475.1 Lachnospiraceae bacterium
CGGAACTGGCAGACGCACAGGACTTAAAATCCTGCGGGACTAATCTCCCGTACCGGTTCGATTCCGGTCGCCGGCACTGAAAAACCTTTGAGAAATCAAGGGTTTTTCTTTTTTTGCTTTATAGGAAATTGCTTCCTATAAAGCAAAAACCCTCCGGGGGGATACGCACTTCGCGCTTAAGGAAACTGTCTGCTGGCGCAGACGCTCTCCGGCGCGCGAGTCCGGCTTGCCGGACTCTTTGTTCTGTGCCCGAAACGGGCGAAATCTAATCAGCTAATCTGTGAAAAAGCAAAAGTTTATAGATCAAAAAGTAAAAGTTTATAGATGAAATTTGGGGATGATTTTTCGTCAATATGGAGGAAAAGGAAAGACACAAATTTTAGCAATTGATAACGCTTTTTTGTTTCCGAAACTCCTATATTGTATGGTCGGAAGCCTGCCATTTCTTCATTTGTTAGAGAGTTTCCATAAATATCAGAGAAATGATGGCAAATTTTTCAGAAATAATCGCTTTCCTCTGTACAAACTATTAAGATTTGAGTATAGTATAGATTAGTAGGAAGAATTGGAAATTATTATTTAGAACTTAAAATATGGTGACCAGGGAAATGTATGGGAATAGGTGAGCGGTTCAATGAAAATAGGGTGGAAACGAGAAAAGGCAGATAAGGGAATTCCTCTAATTCTGTCTATTGTGTTAGTTTTTGGAATTTTGGGAATGATCGTATTTTTTGTAGCCAGGCGTATTTCTTCAGAGATGTCATCATCTGCCATAAGCAATCTAAACGAAAGCCTGGATTTGCTTCAAGGCACTGTAGAGGCTATTCTAACAAAAGAAGCAGAATTTCAAAAGCTGATTGCACAGGAAATCAGCATGGCAAAGGATCCGGAAGAATTTGTCCGATCCTATAATCAGAATCGGACTATGGTAAAAGTATCGCTGATCATGGCAGGTGACACAGAAGGTATTTCGAATACAGGTGATGTATTTACAGAAGATGGAATTGAATTTTGGGACGGGAGGGATGTAGAGGGTCTTCCGGTTTCCCAATCTTACCTAAATAGTATGGGAACATGGGCTTATACGATGAAATGCCCGGTAATAAAAGAGGATCAGGTGATTGCAGATCTTTATGTAGAGTATATTTACGATTCTTTTGATGAATCTTTGCCAGGAGGTTTTTATAACGGCAGTGCGATGCTTTACATTATGGATGCAAAAAGTGAGCGTTTAGTGTTGAAGCCTAAAGGAATGGGAGAACGGAATGCAGGACATTTGAACCTTCAGGACTTTTACCGTGCCAATAAGATACTGGAAGAGGACATTCAGTCAGAGGTGGAAAGAGCGATAGCATCCAGAAATAATATCATGTTTTACCATGATATTCGAAACAAGGAATCTCTGATTTATATGTGGGCGGTTAATGGCGGTATGCTGTATCTGATTGGCTATGTGCCCATTGAAGCAATTCAGCAGGAAGGAAAAGCGGTCAATCAGAATATCCTTATTGTTGTAGTTGTAATGCTTGCCGCCTTTATTCTTTGCTGTATTTTATATTATTTCAATCAAAAGCAGCAAAATAAAATCAGGAAAGAAAGAGAGAGAGAACGGGAGATACACAATAAGCAATTAGCAGAGGCATTACAGGCAGCTCAGATTGCCAGCAATTCAAAAACCATGTTCCTTTCCAATATGTCCCATGATATCCGTACCCCGATGAATGCTATCTTAGGGTTTACGACTTTGCTTGCCAAGGATGCGGAAAATCCTGTTAAAGTTCGGGAATATACAAGAAAAATTACGGCTTCCGGCCAGCAGTTGCTTAGCCTGATTAATGATGTACTGGACGTTTCCAAAATTGAAAGTGGAAAAGTTGTGCTTACGATTGGAAAATTTACGCTAAATAATCTGGTATCTTCCGTGGATGCGATTATTCGTCCAATGGCCCATGCTAAAAAACAGAATTTTTATGTATCAGTGACAGATATTAAACATGAAAATCTGGTAGGCGATGAAACCAGAATGAATCAGATTTTAATTAACCTTCTTTCAAATGCAGTAAAATATACGCCCGAAGGAGGAAGTATCTGGTTCCGCATCATTGGGATGGAACAGCGTTCTGGCCAATATGAACATATTCGTATAGAGGTAGAAGATAATGGATACGGAATGACCCCAGAATATTTGAAAATTATCTTTGATGCATTTACCAGAGCGGAAAACAGTACGACAAATAAAGTTCAGGGCACTGGCTTAGGTATGGCCATCACGAAAAATATTGTAGAGTTAATGGGCGGAACCATAGAAGTCTTCAGTGAAGTGGATCAGGGAAGCCTTTTCCGGGTTGACTTGGAGCTTCGGATTCCGGAGGAACAGGCAGACAAAATATTCTGGGAGAGAAACAGCATTTCCAGGATTTTGGCTGTCGATGATGATGAAGAGATCTGTAAAGGCATTCAGACTCTTATGAAGGATACAGGGGTTTTGGTGGATACAGCATTAAGTGGGGAGAAGGCTGTCCAAATGCTTAAAGAAACAGCAAAAACCCAAAATGCGTATCAAATCGTGCTGCTGGATTGGAAAATATCGGAGATAGGTGGAGTGGAAATAGCAAGAAAAATACGGGAACTAATATCCGAACCAATCCCAATTCTGTTTTTGACTGCATATGATGGAGATGAGATAGAAGAGGAGGCTCTTCAGATAGAAAAAACAGGCATCCTGGCAAAGCCATTTTTTGTGTCAGCATTAAAAGAAAAAATTCTTGAAATGCAGGCGGATTTGAATGAAAGAAATCAGATTGCAAAACAGGAAAATGGAAGAGTGCTGGAAGGCCTGAACCTGTTAGTAGCAGAAGATAATGAAATTAATGCGGAAATCTTAACCGAACTTTTGGAAATTGAAGGGGCCTTTTGTGAAATTAAGGAAAATGGGCAAGAAGCATTAAAACGTTTTGAAGAGGCGGCTCCAGGAGAGTTTGATGCTATTTTAATGGATGTCCAGATGCCGGTTATGAATGGGCATGATGCGACACGGGCTATTCGTGCATCCAGTCACAAAGATGCAAAAAGCATTCCGATTATTGCAATGACTGCCAATGCATTTACAGAGGATGTAAAGGAAGCATTAGATTCCGGAATGAATGCCCATATCGCAAAACCGATTGATATGGAACTGCTGAAAATGACATTAAACCAGTATATTTGTGCAAGATAAATAAAGGAATAAGTGAAGAATTAATGAAATAGGAAAAGTGATAGGAAATGAAAAGAAAGCAGAAAAAAATCATGAAAGGCAAGCAAAAAAAAGTCTTGAAAGGCGAAAGACTTATTTGTCTGGCAGGAATTGCAGTGTTTGCTATGGCAGCATGCGGGAAAAGGGCTGATTCTGGCAGTAATGTAATAATCGAACAGAAAGCAGAAGCAAAGGTGGTCAATCTATTTGGCCCTATGGAGAAATCGAACCCGAATGCGGATAACATAGCCAGAAGTGCATTTGATTTGACTGTTGGTATTGCAGAAGAGAAGTTTGATTTAAGTGTGGAGTATAGAACTTATACGGCTGAAAATTATCAGGAGAAGACGTATGATGAAGTAACGCTTGATCGGGCGCACAGCAATATGGATGACTGGTATCTTCTGAATCCGGATACGATTCAGATTTTAGGCAAGGAAGGGAAACTGGTAGATTTATCTCAGCTTGAGAATGCAAAAAATTTACGGGAAGTCGTAAGGACAGCCAATACAGTTGACGGAAAACTAGTGGCAATTCCTCAGGAAGTAGTGGCACATGGCTTGTTTGTGAATAAAGACATGTTTGACCAGTATCATCTGGAACTTCCGGAAACGCCGGAAGATTTTCTGGAATGCTGCCGGGTGTTTCAGGAAAATGGGATAGAAACTCCAGTAGGCGCAAACCGCTGGTGGCTGGAAAATTTTGTTTTTGCTCAGGCATATGCCGACTTATATAACGGAGAAAACACAGAAGCAGAAATTGAAGCATTAAATAAAGGCGAGAAAAAATATAGCGACTATATGCGTCCTGGGTTTGAATATTTGAAGAAAATGCTGGATCTGGGGTATATCGACGGAAAGACGGCCTATACCTATGAGGCAATTGATGGAGAAGGGCCAGACTTTTTGGCACAAAAAACACCAATTGTAATGGCATATTGGGGAGCTGCCAATGCAGAAACTGCATATGGAAAAACAGATTTTGAACTTCAGGTAATCGGTTTTCCAAGCAGCCGTGGACAAATGCCGGTTGTATCAATGACAGGATACGGGATCCTTGCAGAAGCAAAAAATTTTGACAATGCTATGGCTGTGATGAATGAGATAATGTCCGATGAGGCTCTTCAGCTATATACAGAGAAAAATAAAGTGATTTCTCCCTCTAAAAATGTAGAGGTAGACTGTGTCCCTGCATTAAAACCGCTGAATGACAAAATAAAAGAAAATATATATGTGCTTGGTTCTAATGCAGGAATGGATGTAGAGCAATGGGGGAATACCTGTCTGATTGTGCGGGAATTGTTAAACGGCGCCACAGTAGATGAATGTATGGCCCAATTTGACCGGCTGCAGGAGAATGCTTTAAAAGAACGTTCCGCCAAGGAATAACCAAAGCTGGAAATAAGTGGATATTAAGCTGGCAGATGTTTCGCCAGCTTTTTTCCGCCTTTTTCCAGCAAAAGCCCAATCAATGCCGGGATTGTGGTTCCTAAGATCATGTAAGCAGGCCACAAACTGCCAGCATAGGCCTGGGGGAATCCGGAATACTGCTCCAGAGGATCATTGACCAGGAAACGTCCGTAAATCAAGTCAATCCATTTAAAGACCAAAAAGTGGGCTGCCATAATATCGAAGGAATACTGTCCCCACAGGGATACCAGCCGTTTTATCTGTTTGGAGTGTTCTAAAAGGGTGGCCAGATACATACAGCAGTAGATTCCTAAAAAGGCCAGAAGGAAAAACTGCCATCCATTTCCAATCCTTCCCAGGGACAAATCGATATACAAATTTTCGTGCCGGATCACAAAAGCCCAAACCAGGGCGGCTGGCAGAGCTAAGTACCAGCGAAGAAGCTTCCGGTAATCTGGAAGAAAACAGCGGATTAGCCATCCGGCAGCAAAGAAAGGCTGAACCAGGAAAGCCAGATGAAGCTGGTAAGCCAGCGGCAGGCTGCGGAAGATAAAAAAGCAGCCGGCCGCACCAAAAAGGCTGCTGATTCCTGTAATAGCGGCAGGCCGCAGAGAGGCAGGGCCATGGGAAAGATCGGGCAGAAAGCGGAAAGAGAACCAGACAATTCCTCCAAAAATCCCGCAGGCTAAAATCCAGACAGGTACAAACCATAAAGTCCCTCCCATTGGTTCAACACCTTGAAAAACAATGGCATTGCACAAAGCCATCAGCGTGTAGCTGTGATTATAAAGAGAACCAGGGCTGTTGATGCCTGTATGCTGAAACAGGTTGTGCAGCAGGGTATAGACTGACATGTAAAATATGTATTTGGGCCAGGCGCTTTTTAGTTTGGCAGCAACATGGTCAAACGGCTTTCGTCCATATTTTTTGCTGTTATAAAGATAACCAGATACAAAGAAAAAAACAGCCAGATGGTAAGTATATACATATGGAATTACTGGGTGGCAGCTATGGCCCATAACAATAGAAAGGATACCGATTCCCCGCACTAAATCCCAGAACTGAGAACGAGATGAGGCGGCATTAGGAGCTGAAGGTTGGTTCATAGTGATTTCCTCATATTCTTTTTGTTGATTTTTGCTGTTTTTATTATAGACGAAACAGGCAGACTTGGCAATTGTAAAGTTGCTGGGAATCTATTTGCAGGAATGGATTTTCAAATATGCCTTGGGAAATGGGCATTTGAAATAGGGTGCTCCAGCTAAATAAGGTTTTGACAGATTTAGGAGAAGCAGGAAATGCAGAAACTACAGGAACAAAATAAACAAGACAAAATCAAATACCGAATGGCAAATTCCATTAAGGAATGTATGAAACATACGCCAGTGGATAAGATAACCGTAAAAAATATCGTTGAAGGATGCGGCATTACCAGACAGACTTTTTATCGGCATTTTTTGGACAAATATGATTTAATAAACTGGTATTTTGATAAACTGGTATTGGAATCCTTTGCCCATATGGGGCAGGGGGCTACCGTTTATGAGGGACTGGTTAAAAAATTTGTATTTATTCAGCAGGAACGTGTTTTTTTCAGCGGAGCATTCCGCTCAGATGATCGGAATTCCCTAAAGGAGCATGATTTTGATCTGATTCTGCAATTTTATCTGGATAAAATTATGGAAAAGACAGGAAAAGCTCCGGAGGCTAAACTGGGGTTCCAGCTAGAGCTGTACTGCAGAGGCTCCGTTTATATGACAGTAAAATGGGTGCTGGGCGGAATGAAGACGACACCAGAGGAGATGGCCAAATCCCTGGTAGAAGCGATGCCAGAGCATTTGGAGAAAGAATTTTGCAGGCTGGGACTTGTTCTTCGGGAGGAATGAATGGGGACTCATTGGAATGGATCGGAAATCACATGGTAACTGCTGCATCAGTATGTGACATTTAGGAAAGATTGTAACTTTCTTTTTCGTTTGCCATTAGTTATAATATTAACATAACAATAAAAACTGCAGTTCAGCAGGATACGTTTCCTGTACGTTTGGGATCTCGCAATACGGATTTTGCAAGATATTTCCGGCGTACATCTTAATGAAAAGGAGAAGAAATATGGCAAACAGAATCGTTTTGAATGAAACCTCTTATCACGGCTCAGGTGCAATTGGGGAAATCGCAAATGAAGCAAAAGCTCGTGGTTTTCAGAAAGCTTTCGTATGTTCGGATCCGGATCTTTTAAAGTTCGGCGTAACGAAAAAGGTAACTGATGTGTTAGATGAGGCAGGACTTGCATATGAGATTTATTCTAATATTAAACCGAATCCAACGATTGAAAACGTACAGACTGGTGTGACGGCGTTCCAAAATTCCGGAGCTGATTATTTGGTGGCCATCGGCGGCGGTTCTTCCATGGATACGGCAAAAGCGATCGGAATTATCGCTGCTAATCCGGAGTTTGCTGATGTAAGGAGTTTGGAAGGGGTAGCGCCTACTAAAAATAAATGTATTCCGATTATAGCCGTTCCCACTACAGCAGGTACAGCGGCAGAAGTAACCATTAATTATGTAATTACGGATGCAGAAAAAAACAGGAAGATGGTTTGCGTGGATGTTCATGATATTCCGGTAATCGCCATTGTTGATCCGGATATGATGTCTTCTATGCCAAAAGGGCTGACAGCGGCAACTGGCATGGATGCACTGACTCATGCTATAGAAGGCTATATCACCAAGGGAGCATGGGAAATGACAGATATGTTCCATTTAAAGGCGATTGAGATCATTGCAGCCTCCCTTCGCGATGCAGTGGCGAATACTCCAGAAGGACGCACACAAATGGCGTTAGGCCAATATGTGGCAGGTATGGGCTTTTCCAATGTAGGGCTGGGAATTGTTCATTCTATGGCTCATCCTTTGGGCGCATTATATGATACGCCTCATGGTGTGGCAAATGCGATTATCCTTCCGACTGTTATGGAATACAATGCACCTGCAACTGGCGACAAATACAAATATATCGCAAAGGCCATGGGAGTAGAGGGTACAGACAGTATGTCACAGGAAGAATACAGGAAAGCTGCGATTGAGGCTGTGAAAAAGCTGTCCCAGGATGTGGGGATTCCGGCTGACTTAAAAGAAATCGTAAAACCGGAAGATATTCAGTTTTTGGCAGAATCCGCATTTGCAGATGCCTGCCGCCCGGGAAATCCCAGGGATACTTCAGTAGAAGAAATTAAAGCATTATATGAATCATTAATGTAAGGAAAAAGAGGCAGAAGGAAGTTTCTAAGTGTGCTGTTAAGCATCTGCTGCAAACCGTGTCACGATACATAGAAACAGCCAAAATAAAAAGGGCGCTGTAACATACATTAATTCTGAAATAGATAGTAGTGAATCACACATCTATGGAATCTATTTTATGAGTTAATTGTGTTGCAGCGTCTTTTTACATATTAGGGCAGGAAAAAAAGCTTCATATTTTTTAGACAGGAAAAGTTTAGAAAATATGAAGCTTTTCTTTTTATTCATAATGAAACAGATGTGTGATTTGAATAAGAAAAATGTAAAAATGAGGGAATGGAGAATAAAGTATACGTTATGCACCATTTATAGTAAACATTGAATTCCAATCAGATATCGTAGTGTTAAAGGGGGCGATGTGTGGGGGAGTAACAGGGTGCAGGGCATCCTGCAAATATGAAAAAGCAGAATTGTCTGGCATTGTAATTAACAGCAGTTAGCTATGACACAGAAGCAACATGAAAAAAGAGTGTATTAAAAATTTTTGAGGAGGATTTGTGTATGAACCAGACACAAGAAAGAGGCCGAAGTCGAAAGAAAAAGCAAATGAATTTTCGTCAATTATACCGGTTCCGGCGTTTGATGGCATTCATTTTGTCATTCTCCATGATTTTGGGGAATGTTGGTAATTCTGCCGGCGTTGTGTTGGCAGGAGAAAGCGGGATAAAAGAAGAATTCCGGCTTCATGCAGAAGATATTCAGGCAGCGGCTGAAAAAGCATTAAGTGAAGGCAGCGCTGTATTGGATGATCTGGGAATTGGAGGAAAGGATAAAAGCTTAGTAAAGGAATATGAGAAGCTGTTTGCAGCAGATGGAAGCCTTTACGAAATATTCCCGGCTATGGAGCAGGTACGTGGTGTAGATGATATGGAACTGCGGGTATTTTTGCGTATTGCAGAAGGCGCAGATCCGGAAAGCTATGTGCTGACAGGAGATGAAAAGCTGTTGTTTTTATATGTAAACAGCGGCGATCAAACTGCTGCAGGCAGACTGAATATTGATGGTAAGGTTAGCGGGTTTACGACTGTACGGCCATATGATGCTGTGTTTGGAAAGACGGAAACACCATCGGCTGACGAGGGAGCTGGCTTAGGGAATGATAAAGATACGGAAGCCGGAAGCGGCGATCAGAAAGAGCCGGAGAAATCAGCAGACAATATAACAGAAGATTCCCTGGAAGGCAGTACAGAAGATACGGCTGGCGATCAATCCGATCAATCCAATGAAGATGACCCGGCAGATACAGCAGATGATGGGGAATCCAAAGAAGAATCTGGTGAAGCCGAAAGTGCAGCAGAAGATTCTGATAAGGAAGATGAACCGGAAGCAAATGAGCCTGAGGTGAAAGATGAGTCCGGAAGTGATGAAAAAGCACCAGAAGCTGAGTCTGATAAGAAAGGCGACTCGGCAGAGGAGGCACCTTCTAAGGACGAAGCTGAAAGCAGCAAACCGGAAGATCAGAAAGACCCTTCAGATGATAAAGAAACGGAAGATAAGGCAGATGTGCCGGCAGAGGTTCCTTCTGATAGTAAGGAAGATTCAGCAGATGATACCAAAACAGAAGATAAGACCGATTCTGAAGATGAGAAACCGGAAGATAAGGCTGAGTCTGAAGATGAGAAACCGGAAGATAAGATAGATTCTGAAGATGAGAAACCGGAAGATAAGGCTGAATCAGAAGATAAGACCGAAACGAAGGAAGATGCAGCAGAGGATCACAAGCCGGAAGATAAGGCAGATGCTCCTGCAGAGGAGAAGTCCGAAGAGAAAGCAGATACTTCCAGCGATAAGACAGAAGATGAGGCAAGCGGTTCTGAGAAGAATGATTCAAAGGATGATGGTGAAAAGGACAGCAAAAAAGACGCTTCTGACGATAAAGGAAGCGGCCGCGGCAATGGATCTGACAGGAATAACGAAAGGTCAGTGAAAGAGATCGGAACCCTTAGCATGTCCTTAAATCAGGTTGGCATGGTAGCGGCAAACCGTGGATCTGATTCGGATGCGGAACCAGAAGAAGAGGAGGAAGATCATGAAGGCGATCCCTTTGATGCAGAAGATGCGGCAGCTTTAGAAGAAGAGGAAGCTTCTTTTAATAAGGTAGGAAGCTTAGGCGGTCGGACGTATAATCTGGTT
The DNA here is from genome assembly GCA_022796475.1 of Lachnospiraceae bacterium. GTDB lineage: Bacteria > Bacillota > Clostridia > Lachnospirales > Lachnospiraceae > Caccovicinus. The sequence continues at coordinate 10,078 of JAAWIS010000049.1, forward strand.
TCTTTAGACGACTGTATGACTGCAAGAGCATTTGTGGTATCCCTTTCTAAGGTTGGGATCGATGTGGAAGAGCTGGAGGAAGATGAAATATTATCTGCTGATACATTAGAAGCATCTGCAGGCAATATTCAAGTGATCATTAATGCCCCAGCCGGTGCACTTCCTGAAGGAACTACAGTTGAAGCAAATTTAGCAGATTCGGATGCTGTAGCAGAAGCAGTTATGAGCAAACTGGAAGAACAGGGACTTATGATTGCTGATATTTCAGCAGTTGACATTACCTTTTATGATCAAGCTCAGAATGAAGTTCAGCCAAGCAAAGCAGTGGAAGTGATATTAAATGGCGTTGCATGCGAATATGAAGCAGAGCAGGCATTTATTTATCACATTGACGATTCCGGGAATGCAGAACGCTTAGCGGAAGTTGCTCCAGATGCAGATACGGCAGTATTCCGGGCAGAATCATTTTCTGTATTTGCTAAGGTTGATGTAGTAAATGGAGCAAACATGATTAGTTTGCTAAGTTCAAAACCGGAAAGTACTGTTGAAGTAACTCGGAAGACATCTGATAATGGATTTGATGAAGATACCGTTATGCTTCCAGTTGGTGTAATTTCTGCAGATTATATTGATAACAAATTTAATATTAAAGGCTATACATTCAAATATGCAAAATTAGCTCAGACAGAGATATATGCAGTTGCAGTTGATGAGAATGGAACAGTCTATGTTACAATGGAACAGGATCAAATGACGGGCATTCCATTAGATGATTCAAAAGAAATTATTTTGTATTATGTGCCGAATGAGGATGCACACAAGGTTTCCTATCAAGTTTTTGTAGATGGTGATAAAGCAGAAGTTACATCTAATGGTGAGGCGAAAACAGGAAACATTATCCATACAAAAATAATTGGTGCGAAAGAAATCGTTAATGGTCAGGATCTCAGATTCTCCTTTTCTAAGAAAGAGGGGTATGAGGTAACTGATGTTACTTATAAGATTGGAAACGACACAACCGACATTTCAATGAATAATGGGGTATATACCATCGGAAATGTGAGCGGGGATGTGGAGGTGACAATTAGGCTGCAGAAAACGAAAGAGTATGAGATTAGTTTTCGTGGCTCTAATACAACATACTACTATGAACCATTAAAGAATGGATGGGATACTAGTGATAGTAATAAGAATAAGATCATTCGTTCCAGTTATAGCGTTAACAACAAGATTTCTTTTTCACTAGAGGGAAGAAATGAACATGATAAGAATGCCAAGATTTTAAATAAACTGGCGATTCGAATGGGCGATTCATCATCCTATGTTAATATTGATATACCAGGGAAAAAAGGCGAGAGCAAAACGACAACTTTAGCAAATGGCGTTACTGTAACAATTAGGAAAGAGAATGATAGCGATCTTCCACTATATCCAGTCATTATGGAAGCGCCTGCTGGAAGTGAACTGCATGGAAATATTGATGTTGATACAAACTTTATGAGCGCAGATAGATCCGAAGTATGGGTTGTTGAATTGATTGGTGCAGAAACATATGCTTTCTATCCCTCAAAAAAAATTTGGGGGAAGGATACTTTCGAGCAATTAGAACCTGGAGTACATAAGTATTTATTACGAGAAAAAACTCGTGGTAGCTACAAGGATACATATGTGTACATAAATGTAGAAAATAACTATGATAATACAGTTCATCCTAAAGTAACCGTATTATGTAATGGTACGGCAGCAAAGTTCGATTTAACTTTAAAAGAGGTAGATACTGGAAATACAAATGGCATGACGCAAGCACGGGAGAAGGGCTGTGAATATTATTTCACCATTCCTGCGAGCGAAACAGCCAATGATATTCGTATTATGGTCACAGCATATTCAGAAACAAAAGAATTTGCTGTTAATTATGACTATGTAGGCGGAACGGATTCTGATGGAAACTCATCGAATTATATTGATGATAAGAGTAGTGACGGAACACCATATATAAATGGGTCAGTTGTTAGAATTACAGATGGGAAATCTGCAGAGCCAACTAAGGACGGATTTGTTTTTGCAGGCTGGAAATTAGGCGATGAAGTGTATCAAACAGGGGATCCCTTTGTAATTGATGATAAACATGCGGGATCACTGGCAGAGTTTGATAAAACGACAGGCAAGTATGTGTATCATGCTACAGCAGTCTGGGTTGAAGCAGACCAGCTTGGAAAAGCAAAGTATACCATTCAAGTGCGCTTTGGAAATGCAGACGGAACAGAAACGGATGCAGCCCTGGAGATTGAAGAATATGGGTCAGCAGGTAAAACAGCAGTTGTGCTGAAGTCACAATTAGAAAAGAAGATTGATGCGGCTGTCGAACAGAAGGCAATTCCACTTTCTAACGAATGGAGAGCATATTATGAATTAGATGATGCTAAGAATGGAAATTATTCCGTAGTAGTAAAAGCAGATGGATCATCGAAACTTACAGTTACTTATAAGCGTAAATCTTACAATTTTACAGTAAAATATTTGGATCAAGATGATACGGCGATACAAAACGAATCAACTAGCATGGTTAAATGGGGGGCTGAGGTTAAAGCAGAACCAGCAAATATCCCTGGTTATAAGGTAACAGAGAAATCAGTTGATCCTTTAGGCATCGGCGAGTTTACAGATTACACATTTGAAGCAGAAATGCCTAACAAAGATATGACTGTAACATATAAGTATGAGAAAGATCCTGATGCTTGGGTAACGGTAAGTTTTAAAGCAGGTGAACACGGAACGCTGGAAGGAACAACCGAATTCGAAGTGCTGAAGGGAACCGAGTGGAAAAAATCCGGAATAATAGTACCAAATATTAAACCGGAGCGTGGCTGGAAGAAAGCTGGGGATGGATGGACTCCAGAAATACCAAACGAAAAAACTGAAATTAAAGAGGAACAGGAGTATACTGCAGACTATGTAGAAGATTCCTCTGTAACCAAAACTTTGAAAGTAACGGTAGATTATAAAGTAGATGGTAAAATACAAGAAGAAGACAGGACTGTATTAACAAACGAGGTTTGGGTGAATGCTCCGGATACGATCAACACAACAAGTTTTACAGCAAAGACCTATGAAGGTTATCAACTGACAAAAATTACAGTTAATGGAGAAGTAGTACCAGAATTACCAGATTTAGTAACAGCAGGCACAGAAATTGTCTATGAATATGAAAAAGGCATTTATGAAGCAAGGGTAGAGTTCTACTTTGACGAAAACCTAGCAGAAGAAATGACGGAATCCAGTGAGAAGTACTTTGGTGACGTCCTGACCGTAAGCCCGGAGAACACAGTAGAATACAAGGGAAAGACATATGCCCTTGACCGGATTGAGAATAACGGCCTGCATATTGGAACAGATGCAGATGTCAACGTGGTAGAGGTATACTACGAATCCGATGAAAGCGGAGATGGAATTCCCGACAAGTACCAGAAAACAATCGTATTTGCAGCAGTAAACGGAACGGTAGACGGGAAAACCCAGACCGAAAGATTGATAACACTGTTCGATCAGTATGGCAACTGGTCCGAAGAAGGCAGCTACACCTTGGATAAAGATGATATCCCGAAAACGGAGCCAGCAGAAGGTTATACCGGAAACGGCAAGTGGGATGTAGAAAACGGCCCACTAGGAGTCGAGATTAAGAAGGATGGCCGTGCAACCTTCATAATCACGTATACAGATCGGAGCGAATATGAAGCAAGCGTAGAGTTCTACTTTGACGAAAACCTAGCAGAAGAAAAGACAGAATCCAGTAAGGAGTACTTTGGTGACGTCCTGACCATAAGTCCGGAAATCACAGTAGAATACAAGGGAAAGACATATGCCCTTGATCGGATTGAGAATAACGGCCTGCATATTGGAACAGATGCAGATGTCAACGTGGTAAAGGTATACTACGCATCGGACGAAGATGGAGATGGAATTCCCAACAAGTATCAGATTACGCTTACCTATGTAGCCGAAGATGCTGAAAAAGGTACTGTAACAGGCACCACGAAAGAAGTTCATACCATTTACGAAGTTACCAGGAACGAAGATGGTACATTAATCTTTGGAGATGAAATGAAAGCGGTAAATCCAGATGCAAATGTAACAGTTACCCCAGCAGAAGGATATGAGTTTGAAAACTGGACATCTGCTGATTCTGAGAGGGCAGCAGCTACATATGCAAGTTTGGAAGAAATCCGTGCAGGACTGTTTGATTCTGATACCGTATTTACAGCACATTTCAAAGCAGTTGACAAGAAGGATCCGGATGATGGGGATGACAATAAGCCAGTGAATCCGGACGACAATAATCCAGGAACAAATCCAGGAGGAGATGACAATAATCCAGGAACAAATCCAGGAGGAGATGACGATAATCCAGGAACAAATCCAGGAGGAAACGACAACAATCCAGGAACGAATCCGGGAGAAGACGGCAACAATCCAGGAACAAATCCAGGAGGAGATGACAACAATCCAGGAACGAATCCGGGAGGAGATGACAATAATCCGATCAATCCTGATAGAAATGACAGACCGATTATCGGTGGCGGCGGAACCGGCGGCGGTGGCGGGGGAACAACTCCTGTAACTGGCGGAGGAACAGCTCCCGGAACTGGTACAGAGGGAACAGGAACGGATACCGTAACCATTGACCCGGAGGCAGTACCTTTAGCGGCACTTCCGGAAGATGTAAATAAGATTGTTTCTGATGGAATTACGATTCCGGATGAAGAGGTTCCCTTATTTGGACTTCCCAAGACAGGTGATACCAGCATCCCAATGGGCGCATTAGTAGGCATGATGTTAATTTCCTTACTGGGCACCTTCGGAATCGCAAGGAAGCGGAAAGAAGATGGCGAAGCTTAAAAGTCAGCTTAATCAAAATTAAAAACTTAAAAAGTGTTAGGAACGGCAAAGCCCTGGGATTTCCCAGGGCTTTGCTGTATGATAAGATAATAGGATAGTTTGCTGGCCCTTTCAGACATATTCCAGTGTTCTATGCAGATATGAATGTTATAGTTTTATTATTGTTCACACCATGACGAATCACGATGCTGATTCGTCATGAGTCAGTACAGTTATGGGGGCAAAGCATATGCCCCATCGCCGCCAGGCGATTTTAAATGGGCATATGCAGTTACGTTCACAGGGTATCTGTGAACAGTAACATAGTTTTGTCAATTTTTGACCAGACGCCGCAGTTTGCCTTGTGATTCTAAAAAAAAGAGAGTATAATAAGAGTCGAAATTTTATCGGAATGATTTTAATTGGATTTCCCATGTTTGTATTTGGCAGTATCTAATAAAAGGATGAAACTCAGGTATCTAATAAAAGGGAGAAACTCAGGTATCTTATAAAAGGAAGAAACTTAGGAAAGAAGGAGAAGGGCGATGTATTTGCTGATTTTTAGTGTATGGCTGATTTTAAACGGCAGAGTGACAGCCGAGATTTGTATATTTGGCATAGTAATTGCAGCTGCTCTTTTTTGGTTTCTCTGCCGTTATATGGACTACAGCCTAAAAAAAGAGATTTTAATTTTCCGGCTTCTCCCGTTTTTGATTCAATATTTTTGGGTATTAGTAAAAGAAATCGTGAAAGCGAATGTTTGTGTTCTGAAGCTGATTCTATCGCCGGAACTTTGGCCAGAGCCAGCACTTGTTTATTTTGATACGGAGCTGAAGACCGGGTTGGCTAAGGCGATGCTGGCGGACTCGATTACGCTGACTCCGGGAACGATTACCGTTTCCTTAGAAGGAAACAGATTTTGTGTCCATTGCCTGGATAAGGAATTAGCAGAAGGGATGGAACATTCTGTATTTGTGGAATTGCTGCAAAAAATGGAATCTTTTATCGGATCGGAACATACTGAGGCCCATTCTAAGCAGATAAATACAGAAACCCATTCTAAGCAGGCAAACACAAAAGCCCAGCCTAAGCAGGCAAATACAGAAACCCAACCTGAGCAGACAAACACGAAAGCTCAGCCTAAGCAGATAAATACAGAAACCCAGCCTAAGCAAGCAAGTACAAGGATCCAGGCAGAACAAAAGGAAATCAGTATCAAGGAAAGCCAAAAAAAGGAAGGGAAAAGTTCCCGTAAGAAAGGGAAAGAGAAGAGGAGAAGGCAGAATGGAATTAATTGAATTCGCGTATAACAGCCTTATGACAGGTGCAGTTATCATATTGGCAGTTTTGATTATATGCAGCATGATCCGTTCTGTCCTTGGTCCTCGGATCGCGGATCGGATTATTGCAGTTAACATGATTGGAACTATGATTATCATGATTATTGCCATTTTATCCGTATATCTGGATGAAAATTATCTGGTGGATATCTGCCTGATTTATGCCATGATTAGCTTTTTGGGGGTTGTGGTACTGTGCAAGATCTATACTGGAGTGTATCTGAAACGAAAAAAGATGCTGGCAAATATGGAAGCCATTGAAAAAAATGTGACATCCTGCCAGAAGGAAAACGAGGGGGATTAATATGGTCTGGCAATGGTGCAGATTTGGGGCAGCTTCCATTTGTTTTATTATCGGGATTGTATTTATGGTAGTAGCTGTGTTTGGTGTGAACCGATTTCAAAAGGCATTAAACCGGATGCATGCGGCAGCCCTTGGGGATACTCTGGGAATTTTATTCGTATTTTTAGGATTGATCCTAATGCGGGGGATATCCCTTGACTCGTTGAAGCTTTTTTTGGTAATTTTGTTTTTCTGGATGGCAAGCCCGGTTTCCGGCCATATGATCAGCCGATTAGAAGCTATGACAGATGAGGAACTGGGAGAGCTTTTCATTATCCGGAAAGATCTTCATCCTGGAAAAAAAGAGGCAGTTTCAAAAGGCTGCCAGCTCCAGGAAGAAACCATAACTTCAAAAGAGCAGCAGTTTCAAAAAGAAGATGCAGCTTTGGAAGAGAAGGACAGTATCTAAAGAGAAATACATTCCTGGAGTATCAGGTTTTCCGGGCGGATAGATGAAAGGGCAAAAGAGCGCCTTTTTATAAGGAGGAGAATAAGAATGGGTATGAGGCTGTTTGAGATTATTTTACTAATCTGTCTTATGGTCTGTGCTGTTTCTGTTGGTTTTACGAAGGATTTGCTTACATCGATTATTATCTTTATGTCTTACAGTTTGATTATGTGCGTGATCTGGGTTCTGCTTCAATCTCCTGATCTGGCGATTACGGAAGCAGCCGTAGGGGCGGGCGTAACCAGTATTTTGTTTTTTGTTACGCTGAAGAAGATTCGGGCTATCCGGAAGGAGGAGCAGGATGAGCAGGAAAAAGGATAATTATGAGAACAGTCGCTGGCACAAATTTCAGTGCTGGCTGAAGGGAGAAGTAGATCCCCTGTCAGCAGAAGGGGTTGAAACTGTGGTGCCAGATCTGCTTTCTGCCAAAAGCCAGACGGAAGCCTCCAAGGGGCAGCCTGAAGGAGCAGCTCAGGAAGCAGCAAAATTTGAGGAAAAGAAACCAGCAGATATCCTTCAAAAAAAGGAGGAAGCACAGGAGAATTGCCAAAAGGAGGAAGTACAGGAGAATTGCCAAAAGGAGGAAGTACAGGAGAACCGCCAAAAGGAGAAAGCACAGGAGAATCGCCAAAAGGAGAAAGAGGAACGAGGGATTCGGATTTACCGGAAATTCTATCAGATTATGTCTGTAATTCTCTGCATGGGCATTATCCTGGTACTTCTTTGGACGATTGCATATCTTCCGATATTTGGAAATGCGGGAAATCCGGATAATAATGAGGTATCAGCCCGTTACATTGAACAAGGCCTAAAGGAAACTGGTGCAGTTAATATTGTGACTGGAATGATTCTGGACTACCGCGCCTTTGATACCTTTGGAGAGTCCTGTGTACTGTTTATCGCTTCCTGCTGTGTACTGGTTCTTCTGAGAATGGATCGCCCCGGTGAAGATGAAGCAGACAGTTCCGATTCTGATCGGATATATGAGCCGAAAAATGATATCATTCTCCAAAAATGCGCATGTGTCCTGGTTCCTGTGATCTTAGTATTCGGAATCTATATCATATTAAACGGGCATTTGTCGCCAGGCGGCGGGTTTTCGGGCGGGGCAGTCCTTGGCTCCGGCCTGATTTTGTACCTGAACGCCTTCGGTTTTGCAAAAACAGAACGCTTTTTTAACGCCAGGGTGTACCGGTGCATTACTGTCAGCGCCCTTACTTTTTACTGTCTGGCTAAAAGCTATTCCTTCTTTACGGGAGCCAATCACTTAGAAAGCGGGATCCCACTGGGAACGCCAGGCAGCATTATCAGCAGCGGTCTGATCTTGCCTTTAAATATCTGTGTAGGTTTTGTTGTTGCCTGCACCATGTATGCATTTTACACCTTGTTCCGGAAAGGGGGAATCTAGGTGGCAGCCCATTTGTTTTATAATATAGAAGAAACGGTGGCAGTGATTTTATTCGGGATCGGATTTACCATGCTGCTGCTTCACCGGAACCTGATAAAGAAGATTATGGGCATGAATATTATGGATACAGCAGTGTATCTGTTTTTAGCTGCCAAAGGATATATCCGGGGGCGTATGGTGCCGATCGTGGTGGACGGGATTACGGATGCAGAGGCATATATTAACCCTGTGCCAAGCGGCCTGGTTTTGACAGGCATTGTAGTTTCTGTCAGCACCACAGCTCTGATGCTGGCACTTACCATCCGCCTTTATGAGCGGTATCATTCCCTGGATCTGGATCAAATCCTGATGCAGGCCAAGAAGGAGGAGCCGTCATGAGCCTGGTACAGAATTTTCCTTTTTTTTCAATTATTATTGCCATGTTTTCTGGGATTCTCTCTTCTGTGTTAAACAGCAGGCAGGCCAGGAATGTGAGTCTGGCGGCGATTCTCATAACTACAGCAATGTCATGGTCGGTTTTTCAATACTGCCTTGGAACAGGCGGAAGTTATACGTATATGATGGGACATTTTCCAGCCCCCTGGGGCAATGAAATCCGGGCAGGGGTACTGGAGGGGCTGACGGCCCTTCTTTTTGGGATTGTGATGCTGCTTTCCGTTACAGGAGGGATGAAACATATCTTCCAGGATGTAGAAGAGTCAAAGGTAAACCTGTTTTTCATCATGATCGACCTGATGCTTAGCTCCTTGCTGGCATTGATTTATACCAACGATTTATTTACTGCCTATGTATTTGTGGAGATCAATACCATTGCCGGGTGCGGGCTGATCATGATACGCCAGAAGGGGCGCAGTTTTGGAGCTGCCATCCGGTACATGATTATGAGCCAGCTTGGATCTGGCCTGTTTTTAATTGGCCTTACCCTTCTTTACGATGTAACAGGCCATCTTCTGATGAGTCCGGCCAAAGAGGCTGTTAGGGCAATCGAAGCAGCGGGAAGCTATGAGATCCCTGTGTTGGTGATTCTGGCAGTAATCAGCGTTGGACTGGCTATTAAAAGCGGCCTTTATCCCTTCCATTCCTGGATTCCCGATACTTACGGATACGCTACGCCTACAGCCAGCGCCATTTTATCCGGGCTGGTATCAAAGGGATATATTTTTCTGCTGATCAAGATTTTTTACCGGGTACTGGGACAGGAAAATGTAATCGCCAGCCGGATTGTAAACGTATTATTTTTATTCGGCCTGGCTGGGATGATTATGGGATCGGTGCATGCCATATTAGAATGGGATACCAGAAGGATGATCGCTTATTCTTCCGTGGCTCAGATTGGCTATATTTACATGGGAATCGGTCTGGGAACCCAGGCCGGAATGGTGGCAGCTATATTCCATATGTTTACCCATTCCGCAACGAAAGCCCTTCTTTTTATCAGCGCAGTAGGCCTGTATGAGGTTTCAGGCGGAAAGAAGGATTTTGTCAGCCTGAGAGGAGCTGGAAACAGGAACCCATTGGCAGGGGTAGGGTTTACGGTAGGAGCCTTGTCTATGGTGGGATTTCCCATGCTTTCCGGTTTTATTTCCAAGCTTCTATTTGCCACTTCTGCCCTTCAAAGCCCTCATAAAATGATGCTTACCATAATTGGCCTGGCAGTCAGTACGATTTTAAATGCAGTGTATTTCCTTCGTCTGGTCATTACGCTGTATGCAAGGCCGAAAAGGAAAGGGAGCACAGGGGAAATGAATGAAAAGAAAGGCGATATAAGGGAAGCTGATAAAACAGAGAATAGGAATGCTGCAGAAACACTGCCTGGAAAGCAGCATATTTCCTGGGTGCTTGGAACGGCAATCTGCGGTTTTATTCTTTTAAACCTTTTTCTGGGAATGATGTCCCAGCCAGTGGTGCAGGCCATTGCTAACGGGCTGGCTATGTTTGATTAATTTACAAGGAGATGCCCTATGAGAGGAAATATATTGTTGCTTTTACCGATTTTATTTCCGGTGGCCGCCGGAATTCTGGTTTTAATAGGGAAAGGCTTTGGCGCTAACCGGAGCAGGCTGGCTGGCGTGGTATTCCTGGCATTGGCAGCAAGTGCTGCTTTTACCGGTCTGGCACTGGCAAAGGGAGGGAGCCTTACCCTGTGGCAGTTAACCGATTATGCGGTAATTGAATTTTGCATCGACCAGGTGGCCGGACTGTTTGCTGTATTGACAGCAGTTGTCTGGCTGCTGGTAGGGCTATATTCGTTTTCCTATATGGTACACGAAAGGGAGGAATATCAGTTTTTCGGATGGTATCTGATTGTTTTGGGAGTGCTGGTGGGACTGGACTTTTCAGGAAACCTGATTACTTTTTATGTATGCTATGAACTGATGACCCTTACTTCCCTTCCTCTTGTACTTCATGAACGGACGAAAGAAGCAGTGATGGCAGGGCTGAAATATCTGTTCTATTCAGTAGCCGGCGCATTTTTGGCTCTTTTTGGGATTTTTTTTCTGGTTACCGTCTGCCCTTCTCTGGATTTTGCCCCAGGCGGCGTAATCGACAGCGGGAGGATTGCAGGAAAGGAAAATTTGTTTCTGGCAGCAGTTTGCTGCATGATTATCGGTTTTGGAACAAAAGCCGGGATGTTCCCCCTTCACGGATGGCTTCCCACAGCTCATCCCGTGGCTCCGGCGCCGGCCAGTGCTGTCCTTTCCGGCGTGATAACGAAATCCGGCGTATTGGCCTTAATTCGGGTGGTTTACTTTATAGCAGGGCCGAATCAGCTTCGGGGAACCTGGGTGCAGCAGATTTGGCTGCTGTTAACCCTTCTTACGGTTTTTATGGGTTCCATGCTGGCCTACAAAGAAAGAATATTAAAAAAACGTTTGGCCTACTCTACTGTCAGCCAGGTATCCTATATTTTATTCGGCCTGAGTTTGTTGGAGCCAGTGGCCTTTGTCGGAGCTTTGGCTCATGTGGTCTTTCATTCCCTGGTAAAAAATGCGCTGTTTTTAACGGCAGGAGCTGTGATTTTTTACACCGGATGGACCAAGGTAAACCAGATGAAAGGATTAGGGAAGGTAATGCCGGTGATGCTTAGCTGCTATACTCTGGTATCCCTGTCCCTGGTAGGGATTCCTCCCACCAGCGGTTTTATCAGCAAATGGTATCTGGCCCAGGGGGCCCTTTCCTCCGGAACCGGCGCCTGGGCCTGGCTCGGGCCGGCAGTTTTGCTTGTCAGTGCTCTTTTAACAGCTGGTTATCTGCTTCCGCTGACCATTGACGGATTCTTTCCAGGTACGGATTTTGATGAAACTGAGCTTAAGACAAGGAAACTTTACAAAAAGGAACCTTCCTGGCAGATGCTGATTCCGGTTTTTGTCTTAACAGCAGGAGCCGTAGGTTTTGGATGTTTTCCGGGACCATTTTTAAATCTGCTCACAGGGATTGCAAAAGCCGTATTTTAGGAGGGATCAGGAATGAACCGAATCGTATTATCTGTGCCTGCCCTTCTTCCTCTGCTGGGAGGCATGGCACTGCTTTTAACCAGTTTATTCAGTCCATGGGCCGAAAAAATCAGAACAGCCAGGCATCTTTCCTGGTATGTGGAAGGAATTACCCTTCTTAACAGCGTCGTCCTCTGGTGGCTGATTGTCTGTGCCGGAAAAGAGGACAGCTTTGTGCTGTTTGGCCTGTTTGGGGAGCTTAAGGTCATGTTCTGCCTGGACACAATGGGAAAAGTTTTTGCAGGGCTGATCAGCGTGCTGTGGCCTCTGGCTGTTCTGTATTCGTTTGAATATATGGGGGGAGAACCAAGGCAGGCCACTTTTTTTTCTTATTACCTGATGACTTACGGTGTTACTGCAGGAATCGCCCTTTCTGGAAATTTAATGACCCTGTATTTATTCTATGAGCTTTTAACATTGGCAACCTTTCCGTTAGTATTGTTCCCCATGACAAAGGAGGCAGTGAGAGCCAGCCGAAAATACTTATATTACTCCATCGGAGGGGCGGCATTCGCTTTTTTAGGTCTGGTGTTTGTTCTCAGCTTTTCAGCAACGGGAAATACCAGATTTCTCCCGGGAGGGATCTTGGATCTGGCTGCAGCGGAAAGCAGGCGGAATACGCTGCTATTTATCTATGTACTTGCATTCTTTGGATTCGGTGTAAAGGCAGTGGTGTTTCCCTGTCATAAATGGCTTCCCCTGGCTACTGTTGCACCTACCCCGGTTACGGCGCTGCTTCATGCGGTTGCCGTGGTAAAATCAGGGGCTTTTGCGATCCTGCGGCTGACATATTTCAGCTTTGGGGCAGCATTTATAAAGGGAAGCTGGGCCCAGTGGGTGATCATGGCCGCTGCTATGGTAACGATTCTTTATGGTTCTACCATGGCAGTGCGGGAGGTTCACTGGAAGCGGCGTCTGGCCTATTCTACTATCAGCAACTTATCCTATATTTTGCTTGGAGCTTCTATGTTAAGTCCGGCAGGGCTGGCGGCGGCCTTAAGCCATATGGTATTCCATGCCTTTATGAAAATCAGCTCGTTTTTCTGTGCCGGGGCAGTAATGCATCAGACAGGAAAAACCTATATTTATGAGCTGGACGGGCTGGGAAGGAAGATGCCCATTACATTTGGATGCCTGACAGCAGCCAGTTTATCGCTGATTGGAATTCCTCTGTTTGCAGGATTTATCAGCAAATGGAATCTTGTAAATGCTGCCTTTCTCCAGGGAATGGAGCAGGCAGCAAAAGGAAAGATGGGACTAATTTGCTTCGGGGCAGCGGCTGTTCTTTTGTATTCCGCTTTTATGACAGCTATCTATATGCTTAGCGTTTTGATTCGCGCTTATGCGCCAGCAGAAAAGGCGGACAGCAGGATGGCTGCAAAGGCTGGAGAAGAGGGAGCAAGACAGGATCGGATGACCGTTCCGGCTAATGAAAAGGCAGTTCAGGATCCGAGCTGGATGATGCTGGTTCCCCTGCTTGTGTTTACGGTTGTAATAATTGGCTTTGGCATTCATTCTCAGCCATTAATGGAGTTTTTAACTGCAATAGGAGGTGATGGGGCATGAACAGCCAGGCAGACATATGGATCCCTGGTTTCTGTGGATTTGGCCTGCATTTAAAATTAGATGGCTTCCGGCTGGTTTATGTAGCTATGGCAGTATTGATGTGGGCAGCCAGTGGTGTTTTTTCCAGGGAGTACATGGCTCATTACCAAAATAAGAAGCAGTATTACTTCTTTTTCTGGATCACCTTTCTGGCTACAGCCGGGGTGTTTTTATCGGCAGATTTATACACTACATTTCTCTTTTTTGAGATCATGTCATTTACCTCATTTGTGTGGGTCATATTTGAACAGAAAAAGGAGGCTATATCTGCAGCAAAAACCTATTTGGCAGTGGCGGTTATTGGTGGAATGGTGATGCTTATGGGCCTGTTCCTTCTATATGATTTACTTGGAACCCTGGAGATAGAGGAACTTCGGGCAGCAGCCGGAATGGCTGCAGCAGAGGGAAAACTGGCAAGTCTGTATGGGGCAGGAGGACTTCTGCTGTTTGGATTCGGGGCAAAAGCAGGCTGCTTTCCCCTTCACATTTGGCTGCCCAAGGCCCACCCGGTAGCACCAGCTCCCGCCAGCGCCCTGCTTTCGGGGATTTTAACGAAAACAGGAGTATTTGGCATGATTGTAGTATCCTGCCAGATATTCGGATTTGACAGGGCCTGGGGACTTATCGTTACAGGCCTTGGCCTTATCACCATGTTTTTAGGTGCGCTGCTGGCGATGTTTTCTGTAAATTTAAAACGGACCCTGGCCTGTTCTTCCGTTTCCCAAATTGGATTTATCCTTACCGGAATCGGAATGTGCGGAATGCTTGCTGCGGCAGGAGCAAACCCTTCGATTGCAGCCAGAGGCGCCTTTCTCCATATGGTGAACCATTCCCTGTTTAAACTGATTTTATTTCTATGCGCCGGAGCCGTTTTCATGAATCTTCACCAACTTGATTTAAATGAAATCCAGGGCTATGGAAGAAAACGGCCTTTGCTTGCCGCCTGCTTTCTGACAGGCGCTCTTGGGATCAGCGGCGTTCCGCTTTGGAGCGGGTACATCAGCAAAACGTTGCTCCATGAAAGTATTGCAGAGTACCGGGAGCTGATTGCAGAAGGAGCTGTAGATCTGATGTTTTCTGCAAAGACAGCAGGAACGGGAACTGTGGTCCCAATTTTTGCAGGGAAAGCGATAGAGAATTTCCAAAGGGTGGGGTGGGCAGAATTTATGGCCCAAAATCCGGTACTTTGGACTGTCGCCGAATGGGTGTTTTTAATTACCGGCGGAATGACGGTTTCGTATATGATGAAGTTGTTTATTGCTGTATTTGTGGAGAAGCATCCGAAAAGGCAGGAGGAATTTGACCGCACTGCCGGAAAGGATATCAGCAAAAGCAGCAGCCTGGTTCTTGGAGCTTTGGCAGTTATCATAGTAATTTTGGGAATGCTTCCTCATTGGACTATGGACAAGATTGCAGATATGGGGCAGGAATTCTTTGGCGTTATAGGAACCAGTCACATCATCCATTATTTTTCACTGGGAAATCTGAAAGGGAGCATGATATCCATAGGAATCGGTGTTTTCCTGTATGTTGTTGTGATACGCCGGTTGTTAGCAAGGCCTGTGGGAGAGGAAAAAAGGCTATGTTACCTGGATCGGTGGCCGGCTGGCCTTGATTTGGAAGAGATGGTTTATCGCCCGGTTCTTCTGGTATTCCTTCCGGGTGTATGGGGAGCTGTATTCGGATTTATTGACAGAAATCTGATTCCTGTTTTGCTTCGTATATTTTTTGCAGTTGCTTCTGTGGTCTGCAGGACTATGGATCATTTGGCGGATGGCATAGTTGTTTTGGCCAGGCGGACTACCCACAGGCAGCTTTGGGAAAAGGAGCATCGAAAAGAGAAGGATCGGCTGGCTCAGTGGATAGGGAGATGTTTGGACCGTCTGCCAAAAACCATGGCAGAGAAGGGAAAGGAAGGGAAAAAAAGGCTTCCCAAAGGGCAGCCCTCTGACAGGGTGCTTTGGCTGATGCAGAAGGAAGAGGAATTTTTAAGAACCGGACATATGGTGGAGGAAAGCTTCTCCTTTGGCCTGATGCTGTTTTGTATTGGCCTTTGCCTGACTTTGGGGTATCTTTTATTTGAATTTTTTACCGTGTAAAAGCAAATGCTATTCTGAGGGCGGGGCTCAGTCTTCGACCTCAGAAACCGGATGCAAAATCCAAATCCGCTTCCGTTCCATTTTTTAGTTTCTGCTAGTGTTCTGTCTGGCTCATAGATAGGCAAACTTCCTTGCCTATTTTCCTGACAGCGCCACTCCCCAAGCCTCGACGTAGCAACCGCTACGCCTTCGT
>JAAWIS010000050.1 GCA_022796475.1 Lachnospiraceae bacterium
GCAGTGCCGCTCGATTCCGCTTTGCGGACTCTCGCTGGTCGGGCTTGCGCCCTATAAAAGCTTACAGCCAGCTCCGCTTTTGTGCCAGCACAACGCGGCGTTGGCTGTAAGCTTTTGCACTGCTTAATTGGTTCCAAATTCACTTAATTTTAGGGTGGGGTTGCGTTCTTCTACCATTCGGATGCTCCAACTGTTGATGAAGAGAAGGAGGGGATTGTCTTTTAGATCTTTGATCCGCTTCATGTCTGAGGTTCCCTGGATTTTCTCTACGTTAATTTCATCTTTATTCCCGATCCAGCGAATATATTCGTAGGGCAGTTTCTCCAGTTTTACTTCTACATTGTACTCATTTTCCAGTCGATATGTTAACACTTCAAACTGCAATTCTCCTACTACCCCTACAATGATTTCCTCCATTCCAGTATTAAATTCTTGAAAAATCTGGATCGCTCCTTCCTGGGCGATTTGGGATACTCCTTTTAGAAACTGCTTCCGCTTCATGGTGTCTATCTGGCGCACTCTTGCAAAATGTTCCGGCGCAAAGGTGGGGATCCCTTCAAATTGAATTTTGTCGCCGGAAGAACAAAGGGTATCTCCGATGGAAAAAATCCCCGGATCAAATACGCCGATAATATCTCCCCCATAGGCTTCCTCCACAATCTTCCGATCCTGCGCCATCATTTGCTGAGGCTGGGAAAGCCTGAGCTTTTTCCCGCCCTGAACATGGTTCACTTCCATTCCTGCCTGGAACCGGCCAGACACAATCCGCATAAACGCAATGCGGTCCCGGTGGGCCTTATTCATGTTAGCCTGAATTTTAAAGACAAAAGCAGAAAAATCTTCCTGGAAAGGATCCACCTCTCCTGTAGTGGTTTTCCTGGCTAAAGGCGATGTGGTCATTGCAAGGAAATGCTTTAAGAAAATTTCCACGCCGAAATTCGTTAAAGCAGATCCGAAAAATACAGGGGAAAGCTCCCCGGCGCTGACCCGTTCCTGGTCAAATTCATCACTGGCCCCGTCCAGCAGCTCAATCTCATCTTTTAGCTGCTGATGGTAGTCACTGCCGATTAACCGGTCCACATCGGTTCCTTCCAGTTCAAATTCCTGATGAGCCACTTCTTTGGCTCCGCCCATAGCGGCGGTAAATGTGGTAATGGTTTTCGTATTCCGGTCATAAACACCTTTAAAATTCTTGCCGCATCCGATGGGCCAGTTCACCGGACATGTCTGAATCCCAAGTACGTTTTCGATCTCACTCATTAATTCAAATGGATCTCTGGCTTCCCGATCCATTTTGTTGATAAACGTAAATATAGGAATATGGCGCATCACACAAACCTTAAATAGTTTAATGGTCTGAGCCTCCACGCCCTTAGATCCGTCAATTACCATTACAGCAGAATCAGCCGCCATAAGGGTTCGGTAAGTATCTTCTGAGAAATCCTGATGGCCCGGCGTATCCAGAATATTAATGCAGTATCCGTCATAATTAAACTGAAGTACAGAAGAGGTAACGGATATCCCTCTTTCCTTTTCAATCTCCATCCAGTCAGAAACAGCATGTTTGGAAGCCTTTCTCCCCTTTACTGTTCCTGCTAAATTGATCGCTCCCCCATACAGCAGAAATTTTTCCGTTAATGTAGTTTTCCCTGCATCCGGATGGGAAATAATTGCGAACGTTCTTCGTTTCTTAATTTCATCTGCTAAAATAGCCAAAATAGGTCCTCCGTTTTCTATCCGTTATCCTGCCTTACTGTGTCTGAAACTATTGCCGCATAGAACAGCAGCCAAAATTCAGCTCCATCCAGGCCTTCGCCATAGAGATCCAACTGCTGCAGTAAGGTTCCAGCATCAAATCCCTCATGCCGGCCGTTTCCTCCGTAGCCAACGACAGGCCGTGGCCGCCTTCCGGGAAAATATGCATCTCAAACCTTACCCCTTCTTTTGCAAGCGCCTGTGCAAATAACAGGCTGTTTTCCACCGGAACCGTTGGATCGGGAACCGTATGCCATAAAAATGTACGGGGCGTCTGGCCGGATACCTGATTTTCCAGGGAAACCAGCTCTAACATGCCTTCTTCCTTAAGCTTCTGGCCCAGCAGCATCTCAAATGATTCCCTATGGGCCTTGATTCCGGAAGTAATCACCGGATAGCATAAAATCTGGCCATTGGGCTTAATTTCCTCCGGTGATAACCCCAAAGGCCGGAATACAAAATCCTGGTTCCAGAACACCCCAAGGCTGGCTGCCAGATGCCCGCCTGCTGAAAATCCGCAGGTAACGATTTTGTCTTTATCAATCTGCCACTCCTTTTCATGGCTTCTTAACAAAGCAACTGCACTGGCAAGTTCCTGAAGAGCAACTGGAAACTCATTGGGCGCTACACTGTATTCCAACAGACAGGCGCTTACGCCCCAGGAAAGAAACTGAAGCAGAATCGGCTCCTTTTCCCGATCAGAAATGCGGCTGTAACCGCCTCCGCCGCAGATCACTGCCATGGGACGTTTCTTGTCTGGGGCTACGCTGATATTATCAATCCGGAATACCGTTAATATGGCAGGCCCGGTTTTCTGTCCCGGCACGGTAATAGGGTATTCTTCTTGTATCATAAAATATCCTTTCTTCTCATTCCCTGGCTTCAGATTTTTGCATTTCCTTTAAAATCCGATCCAGAATCCGATGTGCCACCTGATCCTTGCTCATCTTTTCCAATTCTTCTTCCCAATCCCTGGCTATCATGGTCACAATATTGGTATCCGTTCCGAATCCTGCTCCATCTACCTTTAAATTATTTGCAACAATCAAATCAATATGCTTTTTTTCCAGTTTCTTTCTGGAATTTTCCAGCATATTCTGAGTTTCCATGGAAAATCCGCACAGAAACTGCCCTTCTTTTCTGTGTTCTCCCAGCCAGGCAAGAATGTCCCTGGTTCGTTCCAGTGGGATTTTCATATCCAGATCTGTTTTCTTTACTTTTTCATCAGAAACCTCTGCAGGGCGATAGTCCGCTACTGCCGCCGCTTTTATAATAATGTCCTGATTATCTGCAAGCCCTGATACTGCTTCAAACATATCCTGAGCACTTTCGATTTGAATCGTATTCACAAACCTGGGCGGCGCTGCCGCGGCAGGGCCTGAAATTAAAATCACTTCTGCCCCTCTTCTGGCTGCCGCTTTTGCTATGGCATACCCCATTTTTCCAGTTGAATGGTTGGTAAGAAACCGCACAGGATCCAGTTTTTCCCTGGTAGGGCCTGCTGTTACCAAAACCTTTTTCCCCAGCATATCTTTTGGACACTGGATTGTCTGGCAGATAAAGTCAAACAGCTCTTCCGGCTCCGGCATCTTTCCTGCTCCCGTATCTTTGCAGGCAAGATAGCCATTTGCAGGATCAATGACTGTCATGCCATACTGTTTGCAGATTGTTAAATTATCCTGTAAAATTGGGTTTTCATACATTCGTGTATTCATTGCCGGAGCAATCAGCTTCGGGCACTGACAGGCCATGGCTGTGGTAGTAAGCATATCGTCACAGATTCCATGTGCCAGCTTTCCGATTATATTAGCCGTAGCCGGGGCGATCAAAAGCAAATCTGCTCTCTTTGCCAATGCCACATGTTCTACCTGAAACTGGAAATTCCGGTCAAATGTATCAATGACACATTTATTTCCCGTTAGACTTTCAAAGGTAATTGCTGTAATAAAATTTGTCCCATGCTCTGTCATCAGCACATGCACATCTGCTCCGTTTTTTACCAGCATACTGGCAAGATTTGGGATCTTATAAGCCGCAATCCCTCCCGTTACCCCTAATAAAACGGTTTTTCCTTTCAGCATTTATTTCCGCCTCCTTGGCATTGAGTTTTTATATGAATCATGGTAAACTATCGCTAAGTATCCGCATGATTTTATAACCTGCAAACATAATAATCGTCGGCAGGCCAACCCCTGTTCTGTTTGACGCGGTTAAATTATACCATAGAATCCCTTTTATGGAAAGAACTATTGAAAGGAGTTTCCCAATATGATTTTAGCAATTGATATGGGCAATACCAATATTGTTTTAGGTGGTATTGACGAAGAAAAAACCTACTTTGTAGAACGGATAACTACCAACCAGGCAAAAACAGATCTGGAATATGCAGTAAATTTAAAAGATATTCTTGAAATTCATCAGATTTGCCCCAGTCAGATTGAAGGAGCGATCCTGTCCTCCGTGGTTCCTCCCTTAAATATAACGATTCTTAAAGCAGTGGAAAAAATTCTGGGAAAAAAGCCGCTTTTGGTAGGATCCGGAATGAAAACAGGAATTAATATTTTAATGGATAACCCGAAAACAGTGGGAAGCGATATGATTGTAGATGCAGTAGCTGCTATCCACGAATATCCAAAGCCAGTAATTATTGTCGATATGGGGACAGCTACCACCCTTTCTGTTGTGGACAAGTCCGGCAATTACTGCGGCGGCGTAATTCTTCCCGGCCTTAAGGTATCCCTGGACTCCCTCAGCAGCAAAACAGCCCAGCTTCCCTATATCAGCCTGGAAACCCCTGGGAAAGTAATCGGTAAAAATACTATCGACTGTATGCGAAGCGGAATCATCTATGGCAATGTGGATCAGATTGACGGGATCATCGATCGGATGGAAGCTGAATTAGGGGAAAAGGTTTCTGTAGTAGCTACCGGAGGACAAGCACGGCTGATTGCGCCCTTGTGCAGACATCAAATCATCTACGACGACGCACTTTTGCTAAAAGGGCTTCTTATTTTATACCGGAAAAATACGGCGCGGTAGAGAAAGCAAATTCGATTCCTTAATATCATATCGTTGATTTTATTCGTAATAGACAGACAAATTTGAAGTGTTCGCTCAATCCATACAGCAGCGGGGTTGTGGCAATACCAGGCATTCCCACAATATATAGCAAAAATCACATCATATTTAAACTATATATTATGGATCTTTGCCCGTTTGCGGCAACCCCACGGATCTTTTGCATCTTCTGTTCTTTCTTTCCAAGTTACTGCAGCATTCTGCTAATTCCGGCACATCATACATCCAGGTGCCAAATACCAGCCATTTTATTCAAACACTTCTGCCGTCTTTTTCAGCCATCCTGTAATATCAATGTGCTGAGGACAATGTTCTTCGCACTGTTTACAGCCGATACACTGAGAAGCCTTTCCATAGGCTTTCTCATTTCCCATTTTCTCGTAAGCCTCTTTTTGTGCCCCCTTATCCCTGGTCTGTTCCATCTTATTATATAAGGAAAAATAGTCAGGAATCGGAATACTCTCAGGACATCCGTCTACACAGTAGCGGCAGGCAGTGCAGGGGATGGCAATGGTATTTTGAATCACCTTAGCTACTTCCCACACAGCCTCTTTTTCTTCCTGGCTAAAAGGCTTAAAATCCTTCATATAGCTAATATTATCCTGAAGCTGCTCCATACTGCTCATACCGCTTAGCACCATCATAACCCCATCTAAAGAAGCTGCAAACCGGATGGCCCAGGAAGGTACACTTTTATCCGGCTGGAGCTTTTTCATCAGTTTTTCGGCCTCCTCCGGCACTGACGCCAGTGCTCCGCCCCGCACCGGCTCCATGACAATAACCGGCTTGTTATGTTTTCTGGCAACTTCATAGCACTTTCCTGACTGTACCCGCTCACTGTCCCAATCAATATAATTAATCTGAAGCTGTACAAATTCCATATCCGGCTGCTCTGTTAAAATCTGATCCAGCACTTCTGCCGTATCATGGAAGGAAAATCCCATATGTTTGATTTTCCCTTCTTCCTTCATCTTCCTTACAAAGTCAAACCCGCCCCATTCCTTCGTTTTAGCGTACAGATCCCGGCCCAAGGTGTGAAGCAGATAGTAGTCAAAATAGGTTACCCCGCATTTTTCCAACTGTTCCTGAAAAAACTTCGGATAATCCCCAGAAGCCTTTACCAGGAATGTGGGCATCTTATCTGCCAGTATGTAAGCATCTCTCGGATACCGATCCACCAGCGCTTTTTTGATTGCTGTTTCACTGGCCTTTCTGTGGTAAGGATAGGCTGTATCAAAATAAGTAAATCCCTGTTCTAAAAATGTGTCTGTCATCTGGCAAAGCTGAGCTTCGTCAATGGCAGTAACGTCTTTGGCATCCAGTAACGGAAGCCGCATAAGTCCAAAACCTAATTTTTTCATTTTCCTTCTCTCCTTATTTTTGTTACTGTGAAAGCTTGGCGCAAAGCGCCAAGCTGTGCGAAAACGGGGCCGCGAAGCGGCAACTTCCACTCCCGTTTTCTGCACATCCCCCGGAGGGTTACAGGAACCCCCTTTCATTTATGGTGGTGCCCTAAGCGGGGCAGGGGGGTTACTGTATTTTTTGCTTATGGATTGCTTTTCCCTATTTATGGCCATTTGTCTTCTATGGCTGACTGCCTCCTTTATCTGCCCAAATATCATACCATTTCAGACAGCATAAAGTCCAGTCCTGCCATGCTGCACAAAGCTTATCCCTTATTTCTTCCCCCTCCTCTACTTCTTCCTGTCTTTGGCCGGTAAACCAGGCTAATAGTTCCTGCTGTTTCTTTCTCTCTTCCATACGGCGTTTTTCCAGGCTTAGCCGGCCTGCCAATTCTCCTGCCTTTTCAAGCTGCTCCCATGCCAGCCTGATGCGCCAGTCGAAATATGCTTCCTCCGTGTCCATCTCCTTAAGCAGATGGCGCTCCGCCTTAGGGACCGCCCGCAGCCCGGCAACCAGCGCCTGATCCTGGGCCTGGATTTTTGCCCCAAGGCTTTCTGTTCCCCCTCTGTTCAGCCGCTCTAAGTAATGCTCATACCCAAACGGATAATACATTACCTGCTGTCCCTCTACAATCAGAATCGCATCTGCCACCTGGCGGATAAAATACCGGTCATGAGATATGAAAACTATGGTTCCCTGGTAGGCCTGAAATGCTGACTCCAGCGTTTCCTTTGCCTGAATATCCATATGGTTTGTAGGTTCATCCAGCAAAAGAAGATTGGGACGGCTTTGCAGCAGCTCTGCCAGGGCCAGCCTGGCCTTTTCTCCTCCGGAAAGCGAACTGACCTTTACGGACGCTGCTCTTCCTCCAAAAAGGTAAGATCCCAGCACACTTCTCACCTCTTTCTCCGTCATAGAAGGAAACAGACTGTGAAAATGTTCCGATACCGAAAGCTCTGACATCATTTCTGCTGAGTGCTGATCAAAATATCCCATTACCGTCCTGTTTCCCAAGATGCATTTTCCGCCCAGAGGTTTTATCTGCCCGGCAATGGTTTTTAAAAGGGCTGTCTTTCCTGCCCCATTCTCCCCGATAATCCCGATTTTCTGCCCCTTTTGAATCCGGAGAGAAAATTCAAATAAAGCCTTGTTATACCCGACTTTTAAATCCTTCGCTTCAATTACCCACTTGCTTCCAGGTATCAGAGGTGTAATATCTCCTGTAAACAGGCACACATCATCCTTCGGCGGCTTTTCGATTTCCACCATCCGCTGTGCAATCTTTCTCCTGGAACGGGCAAAGGCAGCTTTTCTCGGTTTTTGCTTAAACCGTTCCACTAATCCTTCCAGCCGCCTGATTTCCTGCTGCTGGCGCTGATAAGCCTTATTCATAAGGGCCAGCTCTTTCCGTTTTTCCTGGCGGTAATGGGTATAGTTGCCTGGATAACGCTTTAATTTTCCGTCAGAAAGCTCATATACCACATCTGCTACCTGATCCAGAAAAAACCGGTCATGAGAGATCAGAACCGCTCCTTTCTCATAGTTCCTAAGATATTGTTCCATCCAGGCAACTGCTGCCAGATCCAAATGATTCGTAGGCTCATCCAAAAGCAAAATATCTGGTTTCATAAGCAGCAGGCGGATTAAAGCAATTTTCGTCTGCTCACCTCCTGAAAAAGAAGAAATAAGGCGTTTCTTATCATTTTTTTTAAAACCGAACCCGGTAAACAGCCGGTCATATTCCGTTTCATAAAAAAACCGTTCCTCAGAAAACAAATCCTGCCAGGGGCATCCCTCCAGTAAAAGTTCTTCTACCTGTTTTTCCTCCTCTCCCGGTTTTATGGCTGCCTGAGCCAGCATACCGATTGTAAGCTGCCTTGAAGCAGTAATCCCAAGACCTTTCCGCTTATCATCCCGATCCAGTTCCAATTGGCCGGCAATCAGTCGAAGCAAGGTGGTTTTTCCTGCTCCGTTCCTTCCCACTACTGCAACTTTTTCGCTGCCCTTTATTTCAAAATTAATGTGTGACAGGATGACAGCTCCGCCTGCCGACACCGTTCCGTCTGTAATCTGATATAACATGATGGTTACCTCTTTGTTCTGGATGAGTTTGCTCATTATACTAAATTATATCCGACTTGTTCCCAACTCTCAAGGGTATTTTCAAAAGGAATTCAGAACCTGCGCAACATTTTCCAGTTATTTCCACATCGTGCAGACTGCAGGAAATTCTCTGAATTATTCCTGCTTTTGTTTCCATCTCTTCGTGTTAATTTTGTAAAACTATTTTGTAAAACTATGCAAGAATCTCTTGCCTTTTTTGCCGCCTTTACATATAATGGAGTTGTTCCATATTTTTAGTTTTTAATGCGAGGAAGAAATTTTATGAACGATAACAAGGGATACAAACCGAACATATTGATTGCTGATGATTCTGAAATGAACCGTGCAATTTTAATGGATATGCTCGAGAATGAGTATACCATCATTGAAGCAGAAGACGGAAAACAAGCGATAGAAATTTTAGAAAAACGTATCGATGACATTTCTCTGGTTCTTCTGGACATTGTGATGCCAAATATGGACGGTTTCGGCGTCCTCAAAGTCATGAATCAAAAAAAATGGATTGAAGTCGTACCAGTTATTATGATTTCATCTGAAAGCGGAGCAAGCCAGATAGAACGAGCCTATGGGTTAGGCATCATCGATTTTATCAGCCGCCCCTTTAATGCAGTTATCGTCCACCGCCGCGTGGTGAATACGATTTTGCTGCATGCAGAACAGAAAAAACTGATTGATCTGGTTGAACAGCAAATCTATGAAAAAGAAAAGCAAAATGATATGATGATTAACATTTTAAGTCATATTGTAGAATTCCGGAATGGCGAAAGCGGTCTGCATATCCTGCACATCCATACTCTGACTGAGCTTTTGCTTCAGCATCTTCTTCATTTTACTGACCGCTACCGGATGAGCCAGACAGAAATCAATCTGATCTGCACCGCTTCTGCTCTCCATGATATTGGAAAAATTGGAATTCCCAGCGAAATTTTAAACAAACCTGGCCGGCTGACGGATGAAGAGTTTTCCATTATGAAAACTCATACCACCTTAGGCGCAAATATGCTGAACGATATTCCTGCCTATCAGAATGAGCCTTTGGTAAAATTAGCCCACGATATCTGCCGCTGGCATCATGAACGGTATGACGGACGTGGATATCCGGATGGATTAAAAGGGGATGAAATACCAATCGCTGCCCAGATCGTAGCATTAGCAGATGTTTACGACGCTCTCACCAGTGAGCGCGTTTATAAAAAGGCATTTTCCCATGAGGTAGCAATCGGCATGATCTTAGACGGTCAGTGCGGCGCATTCAATCCGCTGCTTTTTGAATGCTTATCCAGCACTGCAGATACGATACAAAGAGAACTTCAAAGCAGTACCCCTAATTATGCCAACAAAAAAACAATGAAGAATATCGTAAAAGAAATTCTGAATAAGTAACCAAAACCTGTTTTCATTTCATCATTAAAAATCATCTGCAGAAAAGGAGAATTTCATGAGTTTACAATCTTGCTACATAGAATTAGAAGGCGATTATGCCGATGTCATCGGGCGCCTGCGTACAGAACGCCTGGTTCAGAAATTCGTCTTTAAGTTTTTAGACGATCCCAGTTTCGATCTTCTTTGCCGTTCATTAGAAGCAAAGGACTATGATGAAGCCTTTCGCGCCTCCCATACCATTAAAGGCGTCTGCCAGAATTTAAGTTTTACCAAGCTTTTCCAGTCCAGTAATCAGCTTACGGAAGCCCTCCGCAATGGCTGGAGTCCAGAAGCAGAGGAGCTTGCTGTTCAAGTCACAGCAGACTATAACCAGACTGTAAAAGCAATTAAAACCCTTCAGGCGGAAAACGGGGTGGTATAGCGTGGGGGTTAATTTTAAAGATAAGACAACACGTTTTCTGACCTTCAGCCTTATCCTTGTTTCGATCCTCTGCGTACTTGTTTTTAGTTTTTTAGCTTTTTTCATGGGCAGCCGAAGCCAGAATACCTTAAATGAAGTTGGCACCATTTATATGTCCGGAATGAGCGAGCAGATTTCAATCCATTTTGAAACCACCATCAACCTTCGCCTTTCCCAGGTACAGGCTTTGATCACAACAGTTCCTCCTGATAAAACAGTCACAGATTCCACCCGGTATCATCTGGCTTATAATGCCCAGGCCCGTGGATTTGATTCCTTAGGCTTTTATCTGGAAGACGGAACCTTTGATATGATTTATGGCCAATCACTGGAGTTAATCGATCCGGACCCTTTTTTTGACTCTGTAGCCAATGGCCAGGAAAAAATTGCAGTTGCATTAAATGATTCCGGCGAAAAGGTGATCGTCTTAGCCTGCCCAAGCAGCTATATTTTTAACAACGGAACCCAGTCTATGGCTTTGATTGCTGTGCTTCCGGTTGACTATATCAGTCAAACCCTTTCTCTGGACGAAAGCGATAATACGCTTGTATATTCGCATATAATCCGGCTTGACGGAAGCTTTGTAATTCGGACAGGCGATGCATACCGGGATTCCTATTTTGATCGAATCCAAGGCCTTTTTGAAGACTACGGAGAAAATGCACAAGTTGCTCAAGAGCATATTGCTTCACTCCAAACTGCCATGGCTTCCAGACAGGTGTATTCCAGTGTATTCGTTTTCGGGGATCAGCGGCGGCATGTTTATTGTACGCCTCTGGCCTACTCAGAGTGGTATCTTGTAACGGTGATGCCCTATAACTCTCTGAATAGTTCCGTTAACCAGTTGAGTCACGAATGGGGGATTATGACTTTTCTGAGCTGCAGCATAGTACTTCTGGCACTTCTTTTGATATTTGCCAGATATCTTAGTCTGACCCGGCAGCAAATTGATTTGCTGGAAACAGCCCGGCAGGAAGCTGTCCGTTCTCAAAAAGAAGCCCTTGTTGCCAAGGAGGAAGCCATTCTGGCCAAAGAAGACGCTATCCATGCCAACAAAGCAAAAAGCGAATTTTTGTCGAACATGAGTCATGATATCCGGACTCCTATGAATGCCATTGTGGGAATGACTGCTATCGCAATTACAAATTTAGATAATCCGCAGCAGGTACAAAACTGCCTGAAAAAAATTTCCCTCTCCAGCAAGCATCTTCTTGGTCTTATTAATGATGTTCTGGATATGTCTAAGATTGAAAGCGGAAAAATGAGCCTGAATATGGATCTGGTTTCTCTTCGTGAGGTTATAGATGGAATTGTCAGCATTATCCAGCCCCAGATCAAGATGAAAAAACAGCAGTTTGATGTGTTTATTCACGATATTTCAGCAGAAAATGTATGCTGCGACAGTGTCCGTCTAAATCAGATTCTGTTAAATATTTTGTCCAATGCAGTAAAATTTACACCAGAAGGCGGTTCCATCCATCTTTCCCTTTTCGAGGAGCCTTCTCCAAAAGGAACAGACTTTATCCGAATTCATTTAAGTGTAAAAGATACGGGTATCGGTATGTCCGAAGAGTTTAAAAACAAAATTTTTGACTCCTTCTCCAGAGAAGACAACACCCGCGTCCATAAAACTGAAGGCACCGGACTTGGCATGACCATTACTAAGTATATCGTAGATGCCATGGGAGGCACCATTAAAGTTCAAAGTGAGCAGGGAGAGGGAACTGAATTCCGAATCGTTCTGGATTTTGAAAAAGCAGAGATCTTGGAAGAAGATATGGTACTGCCTCAGTGGAATATGCTGGTAGTAGATGATGACGAACAGCTTTGCAGCAGCGCTGTAGCCTCCCTTAAGTCCATTGGCGTAAAAGCAGACTGGACACTGGATGGAGAAACGGCCGTTCAGATGGTGGAAAGCCACCACAAAAAGCATGACGACTACCAAATCATCCTGCTGGACTGGAAGCTTCCTGGTATGGATGGAATCCAGACTGCCAGGGAAATCCGCCAAAAAATCAACCATGCAGCTCCTATCCTGCTGATTTCCGCATATGATTGGAGCGAAATCGAAGAGGAGGCACGGAACGCCGGCATTAACGGCTTTATCGCCAAGCCGCTGTTTAAGTCCACTTTATTTTACGGCTTGAAGCCTTATACTGGCCTTTCTTCCGACCAGCCTGTGCATGTTTCCGAAACACATACAGATTTAAAAGGGCGTCACATTCTTTTAGCGGAAGATAACGACTTAAACTGGGAAATTGCCAACGAGCTGCTTAGCGAACTGAATCTAAATCTGGAATGGGCTGAAAACGGAAAAATTTGTGTAGATAAATTCTCTCAGTCACCGATAGGTTTTTATGACGCTATCATTATGGATTTACGGATGCCAGTTATGACTGGATATGAAGCGGCTGTTGCTATCCGTAATCTTGAAAGGCCAGATGCGGATATTCCGATTATTGCCATGACAGCCGATGCATTTGCAGAAGATATCCAGCACTGCCTGGACTGCGGAATGAACGCTCATGCAGCAAAGCCCATCGATATCCGTGAAATCACACGGCTTTTGGAAAAATTTTGTAAATAACCCATTTGTATCATCATAAAAAGAGCTGGAAGTTTTTTTCAGCTCTTTTTCCGTATAAATCCATGGAAAAGCGTCCATCATTCACTTATAAAATGAATGATGCGGAGGTAAGACACATGCCGGTTTATAAAGTGGAAATATGCGGGGTTAACACCTCTAAACTTCCTCTTCTTACCAACGAAGAGAAGGATGTTCTTTTTAAACGGATTCTGGACGGCGATAAAGAAGCCAGAGAACAATATATTAAAGGAAATCTTCGCCTGGTTCTAAGCGTGATCCAGCGATTCGCCGCAAACAATACGGAAAATGTGGATGACTTATTCCAAATCGGCTGTATCGGCCTGATGAAGGCTGTTGACAATTTTGATATCACCCAGGGCGTCCGCTTCTCTACCTATGCTGTTCCTATGATTTGTGGTGAAATTAAACGATTCCTCCGGGACAATAACAGCATTCGCGTATCCCGC
The DNA here is from genome assembly GCA_022796475.1 of Lachnospiraceae bacterium. GTDB lineage: Bacteria > Bacillota > Clostridia > Lachnospirales > Lachnospiraceae > Caccovicinus. The sequence goes on from JAAWIS010000050.1 coordinate 13,259, forward strand.
TCCATTCGGGATACTGCCTATAAAGCGATTTATGCCAGAGAAGCTTTGATGAAAAAAAATATGAAAGAGCCTACCATTATGGAGATTGCAGACGAGGTAGGAGCTACAAAAGAAGAAGTTACTTATGCCTTAGATGCCATTCAAAGCCCGGTAAGCCTTTATGAACCTGTTTATACAGATGGGGGGGATCCTCTGTTTGTAATGGATCAAATCAGTGACAAAAAGAATCTGGAAGAAAACTGGGTAGAAGATATTTCATTAAATGAGGCAATGAAAAAACTGCCCCAGAGAGAGAGGCATATTATTGATATGCGCTTTTTTGAAGGGAAAACGCAGACAGAGGTTGCGGAGGAAATCCACATTTCCCAGGCTCAGGTATCCCGGCTGGAAAAAAATGCTCTGAAAATTATGAGAAATTATTTAAGCTGACAGCATGATCCCCTTTGCCGCAGTATAGCTCTGCGGCTGCCTTACATAGTATCATCTTCTTCCATCCTCTGCTATTCGATTCCATCCAGTTTTGAAAGGATCTCCTGGCAAACCGCTTCCACAGACTTTTGATCGGTAACAATTTTAATATCTGCCGCTTTTTCATACAAAGCCAGCCGTTTTTCCATCAGTTCGGAAATATACGCCACATTCATATGACCATTTAAAATGGGACGTTTCGTAGAATCCCTGACACGCTCTAAAATAGTTTCCGGAGAGGCATATAACAGCACAATCTGGCTGCTTTTCTTTAAATTTCTTACATTTTCCTCCCGAATCACGGCCCCGCCGCCGCAGGAAATCACAGCCCCGGTTTTATTCTGAAGCTGGAGAATTGCCCTGCTTTCACAGTCACGGAAATATTCCTCCCCATACTTTGCAAATATTTCTGTTATAGGCATCTTTTCTGCTTTTACAATCATTTCGTCTATTTCTATTTCTTCCATCCCCATTTTCTTTCCCAAATAATGGGATACCGTACTTTTTCCTGTGCCCATAAACCCGATTAATGTAATATTTCTCACTGTCCTTTTCTCCCTAATCAAACGATTTCATAAACTGCCGGCTTTCATATGCCTAAATATCAAACTTTCCTTCTTCCGGCTCTTCTTCAAAGTATTCCCGGTATTCTACGTCAATCTGATGCCGCATCCGCTTCATGCTGAAATACAGATGATTCTTCAGCGTTTCCTCTACCTGAACCACATCCTTTTTCTCTATCAGTTCAAACATTTTTTTATGTTCCCTGATGATCCGGGTGAAATCTGTTTCTGTCACAAAATCCAGCATACGGAACCTGGTATAATGAAGCTGCTGGGCCTGAAGAATTTCCCACAGCTTCTGCTTTCTGGTAGCTTCAAACCAGATTCCATGCATCTGAGCATCCAAATGGTAAAACTGCTCCGGTTTAAAATCTGGTTCCTTGATAATTGCCTGCTGTTTCCGTATCATGTAGCGAATATCTTCCATCACCAACGGAGTGGACGCCTCTTTTATGAAATCACGCAAAACCATGGTTTCTACTGCTACCCGCATATAGATCATCTGTTTAATATTGTTTAAACTTAAAAGAGTAACGTAAATCCCTTTATAAGGAACCGTCAGCACAAATCCCTGTTCCTGAAGCATCCTGAGAGCATCTCGTACAGGCGTTCTGGATACTCCGAACCGCTCGCAAAGCTCCGTTTCCTTTAAAAGCTGCCCTGGCTTTAATTCCAGATTCAAAATATCCTGTTTCAGATTTTCATAGACCATCTCTTCCCGGTTCTTGTAACATCCTTCTGCCATACTATATTCCCTTTCTGTGTAATCCATTCTCTGAAAGCATCGCCTCTCTGCCCCGAGAGATCCTTAAGCAAAGCTTTTTGTGCATCATAGAAACACTTTCCTATGATAGAACAAATTGTATACAATTTCGCCTTAACTATCATATTACATTTTGCTGGAATTTTCAAGAACGTTTCCAGGAAGAAGATTTTACTGAACGAATACGGTTATTGTTCACACTATGGCGGAGCACTCCGCTGAATAGCCATAGGTCAGTACCGTTATGAGATAAGCATACGCCTCATCGCCCCAAGCGATTAATAACTGTACCAATCTACCGATCCCCACCAATGCAGATTGAAACAAAGAAAATATGGCCAATTCCTGCCCGTTTCAGGGCCCGGGCGCAGGCTTCTATGGTGCTTCCGGTGGTATAGATGTCATCTACCAGAATCACTGATTCCAACTCCTTCCAAACAGCCCCTTCCTTTACCGAAAAGGCCTGTTCTAAATTCTTTAAGCGAAGTGCAGGCGTTAATTCCTTCTGGGGCATCGTTTTCTTGCTTCTTACCAGCAACTCGGCGAAAACGGGAATCCCGGTATGATTGGAAAGCCTTTTTGCCAGCTCCTCTGCCTGATTGTAGCCCCGTATCCTCTTTCTGGAGGGATGAACCGGAACCGGAATCAACGCATCTGCCCTCATGAAAGCAATCTGCCTTCCCAGCCTATGTACGATCTCAGCACTGTAAAAATCAAGATATTCCCGCTTATTTTTATATTTTATCTGAACCATAGAATGAGCTGACACTTCATTGTAATTCAGAAGGGCGGCCCCCTTCTCAAACGTCCGCCTGTGTTTCTTACAGCCCATACAGTATTCCCCGTCTGGCTCCAGCAGTTCCTTCCCGCACCGCATACAGACTGGTCCTGACACATAACTAAGCTGTTTTCTGCACTCCGGACAAATTAACTCCCCCTTAGGTATAACAATCTGGTCACACACCGGACATCTTCTGGGAAACAAAAGCCCTATCATCCATTCTTTCATTCCCCTTCCTCCATTAATTCCTCAATCCGGAGCCGAAGCCCGGAATACCGTCTTTCCTCCATGCAATTATCTGCCATCATCTGAAAAGCCCTGGGAATCCCCACTAAACACACGCATTTCCTGGCTCTGGTAACAGCAGTATAAATCAGATTTCTGGTCATCAGCATCTTTGGACCGGGATAAACTGGAATTACAACTGCCGGATACTCGCTTCCCTGAGATTTGTGAATTGTAATGGCATACGCCAGCTCCAGTTCCTCCAACTGTTTAAAACTGTAGTTCACCTGTTTTGCCTCGTCAAATTCCACCGTTACAAGCTGTGCAAATTCATTGATCTCCCGAATGATGCCAATATCTCCGTTAAAAACTCCCATCCCTTTATCTACCGGGATTTGATAGCGGTTTCGGATCTCCCACTCAAGCTGGTAGTTATTTTTAATCTGCATCACCTTATCTCCTTCCCGGTAAATCACCATTCCGGATTCCGTTTCCTTTTTCCCGGGGGAAGGCGGATTTAGAAAACTCTGCAGAATCCCATTTAACCGCTCTACTCCTAACGCCCCTTTCCGCATAGGTGTCATAACCTGAATGTCAAAGGGTTCTGCTTCCACATACCCTGGCAGCTTCTGCTGCACCAGCGTCAGCATCGCGCTGATAATCGCATCCGGATTTTCCCTTTTGATAAAAAGGAAATCCCGGCTGCTTTTTTTCAAATCAATGGGTTCCCCGTTATGGATCCGGTGTGCATTCATAACAATATCGCTTTCCGCTGCCTGGCGGAAAATTTTCGTCAGCTTCACCACCGGAAACCCGTGACTTTCAATTAAATCACGGAGTACATTTCCCGGCCCCACACTGGGAAGCTGGTTCACATCCCCTACTAAAATCAGCCGGGTTCCCACTGTAACCGCCCGAAGGAGAGAATGAATCAGGTGAATATCTACCATAGACATTTCATCAATAATCACCACATCTCCGTCCAGCGGATTTGACTCATTCCGTTCAAACCGCATCCCATTTGAAGAATGGCTCTTTTCCTCTGTTAAACCGCCGCTTAATTCTAACAGGCGATGAATGGTTCTGGCCTCATACCCAGTAGCTTCTGTCATCCGTTTTGCTGCCCGTCCTGTAGGCGCCGCCAAAAGGATCTCCAGTCCCTCCTGCTCAAAAAACCGGATAATTGTGTTAATGGTAGTGGTTTTTCCTGTGCCTGGTCCCCCGGTAATAATCAAAAGGCCGCAGTTAACCGCCTGAGCCACTGCTTCTGCCTGCAGCTCATCAAGCTCAATTCCTTCCTGCTGCTGGATTTCGAAAAGCTTTCCGTCAATCCGGCCCTCTGAAACCTGTCCCCGTATATTTAAGTCATGAAGCATTCTGGCAGTATTCAGCTCCAGATAATAATACTGCGCCGCGTAAACCGCCAGCTTTCCTCCTGCTTCTTTTATCATAATCTTTTTGCTGATCTGCATATCCATCAGGTGTTTTTCCATAGAAGAAATTTCTACTTGTAAAAGCTCTGATGCCTGAACCAGCAATTCCTGTCTTGGCAGGTAGGTATGGCCATTTCCCACAGCCTGCAGCAAGATATAAAGCATCCCGCACTGAATGCGGAAATCAGAGTCTGTAAAAATCCCTACTTTTCCCGCAATCTCATCTGCTATTTTAAAGCCCACACCTGGGATATCATCTGCCAGCCTGTAGGGATTCTCCCGAATGACGGAATAAAGTCCAGGACCATACTCCTGATAAATTTTTACCGCCAAATTCATGGAAATACCATATTCCTGAAGAAACATCATAGCCTGACGCATTTCCTTTTTATCCTGCACCTGCTGGGCAATGGCCATAGCCATCTTTTCACTGATCCCTTTAATTTCCGACAAACGCTCTGGCTCTTCTTCCATGATACGGAAGGTATCCTTTTTAAACCGCCGTACTATCCTGGATGCTAAAGCAGCTCCGATGCCTTTAATGGCACCGGAGCCTAAATATCGCTCGATGGAGAGGGTATCCTCCGGCGTTTTGATTTCGTAGTGTTCCATGGTAAGCTGCTCCCCATAAACCGGGTGTTCCGTCATAACGCCTGCTGCCTCAATTAATTCGCCTTCACTGATAAAATGGAAGGTTCCTACTACTGCAGTTTCCTCTCCATCTACATTTAAACTTAAAACTGTATAGCCGTTTTCCTCATTCCGGTATTTTATCCGCTCTACAAATCCTGTAACTACTGCCATATTCTATCCTACTGGAATTCATCCTTCCCGTCGCCGTGGGTAAACTCAATAAACTTTCCTGTGCCAATGGCCACTGCAGTAAGGGGATCCTCCGCAATCATGGTAGTGATTCCGGTTTTCTCCTCAATCAAGGTATCCAAACCACTTAGCAGGGAACCGCCTCCGGTTAACACAATGCCCCTGTCAAAAATATCTGCTGCAAGCTCCGGAGGCGTTCTCTCTAATACATTATGAACTGCATCCACAATCTGCATAGCAGGCTCCCGAAGAGCTTCCAGAGTTTCATCTGATGTCACCACAATGGTTTTGGGAAGTCCTGTTACCAGATTCCGCCCTCTTACCTCCATGCTTAACACTTCTGGTCTGCGGGAAGCCGCACCGATATTAATCTTAATCTCCTCTGCGGTTCTCTCACCGATCAAAAGATTGTGCTTCTTTCGCATATAACGCACCAGCGCCTCATCAAAGTCGTCGCCAGCCGTTTTTATGGAGGTGCTGACTACCGTGCCTCCTAAGGAAATCACAGCAATATCAGCCGTACCTCCTCCGATATCAACAATCATATTGCCGCAGGCCTTAGAAATATCAATTCCTGCACCGATAGCCGCCGCAACCGGCTCCTCAATGATCGTCACTTCCCTGGCGCCTGCCTGGTAAGTTGCATCCTCAACTGCCTTTTTTTCAACTTCCGTAGCTCCGCTGGGAATACACACACTAATTCTTGGCTTGCGAAGAGTTTTCCTGCCAACTGCCTTATCGATAAAATATTTCATCATCTTTTCCGTGACAGTATAATCAGAAATGACACCCTGGCGCAGGGGACGTACCGCCACAATATTACCTGGAGTACGTCCAATCATCAGCCGGGCCGCTTCTCCTATTGCCATAATCTTATTCGTATCACGGTCAATTGCAACTACGGAAGGCTCCTTTAATACAACGCCCTTTCCTTTAATATAAACCAAAATGCTGGCTGTACCTAAATCAATGCCAATATCATTGGACATCATTGTAAACATAATTCTTTCTTCCTCCTGTCTAACTAGCTTCCTCTGCGTTGCCAGTTTTAACCGCCTCCTGAAAGGCGCTTAAAACCACTCTATCTTCAAATTATATCAACTGTCTTCTAATCATTGGTCTGACACTGCTGCAAAACCCACTGCGTCCATTTTATTATATACGAACTTCCTGAGTTTTCAAAGGCTTTTTTGATATTATTTTCCTTTTTCTTTCTCCTGATACCCCTTAATTTCGGGAACACAAGAAGACGGTAATATTTTCTTTAGAAAATTTATAATTTTTACATGATATGTCCATAATTTAGTCACAATTAAACGGTATACTGTAGTTAGTTGTTCGAGAGAACAACTGGCCTTTGTTTCAAGTAATTACTTGAAAACACAAAGCTTTTTCATACTCATACCGGACGGTGTAAACACCGTCCGGCCCCCCTTTAACATTTTCTTATTGATACCTACCATTCCTAAGAAAAAAACGCACCCTGCGGTGCGTTTTTTTATATTTCGTTGAAACTTCCTCTGTCCTCTTCATCCTTATCCGCCTTTTGCCCCTTCCAGCCACAGCACTGCCATCTTATACTGCTCCTTTGAAAAAGTAATCTTTCCCTTGCACAGCTCAAAAAAGCCTTCTTCCTTTAGCTGGCGAACCGTTCTGTTTAACGTCTTTACATTGATGCCGATTTCCTCCTGAAGCATCTGACGGGTACGTGATATGGTTAGATTTTTGGGATAGCTGGAAGATTCCATCCCGTTTTGTTTTCCAAATTTTACCAAATAGTCCAGCAGAATATACGCTGGAGGATAAAATAATGTTGCCCCATTATTGTAGGACGAACGGTAAAGCTTAAACGCGGTATGGCCTGCTGCCCGCCTTAAGATATTTTGATCACAGGCCAGCCAGTTTTCTGCATCCTTCCGGCTGATATAGGCTACTATATTGTCCGTAACCGCTTCAATGGTAACGGATGTATGGCTCATCCCCGCTAAAATCGTAACTTCCCCAATAAAATCAATGGCCCGGTTGCTTTCGATCATATAAACATTACCATTATCAAACTCATTAATGACCCGGTTCTCTCCTGCCGCGACAATTCCAAAATACCCCAGCTCCATATCTTTTTGATGAATAATCGAACCAGCTTTGTGAGTGCGTATGGTACAGCGCTGCCGAATGTCTTCCGGCATATTTTTCGTGTATTCTTTCAAGTCCGGTACTTTGTTTTCCAAATCGGTCAGAGTCATATCCATCCTCCTTCTCCTAAGGAATATTCTCAGAAGCGCCCCTGGCTTTCCTTATTTCCAAAAGTACACAGCGTACTTTTCTGTAAGTTCAGCTTCCCCTGCCTTCAGCAGACAAAGGGATAACTAAGACTAAGTATATCATCATTTCTTTTTTAAAATCAATTCTTTTTCCATATTTTTTGTGAAAAGTGCTCATTTGTCCTTTTTTTGCCGCAAAATTTTATATAAAATATTTAATACAAGGTGATTGTAACGGCGGCGAACAAGAAAATATGCAAAATGCCTGCCGGAAAGGAGGGGCTCTGATGAGCAGAAAAAAAGAAACTTATGTATATGGATCCTTAAAGGAACGGTTTCAGCTTGAATGGAAAATTTATGCCTTAGCCTTCGGTTTTATTTTGATTGCCGATTGGATCGGGCAAATCCGGATTCCGGTAGGAAAAGGAATGTTTATTCTGTTCCCGATTTTTTATGCCATTATTCTTGGGGTGGCATGCGGACCTCAGGTATTAAAAATCGTAAACAGCAAACAGGTAAAAGCAGCTTCTAAGCTGGTAGTCGTTGGAATCTGTCCCTTTATCGCCAAGCTGGGCATAACGGCAGGTGCAAATATCAACACCATCTTAGAGTCTGGCCCGGTTCTTTTGCTTCACGGATTTGGAAACCTGCTTGGTCCTCTGCTTGCCGTTCCGGTGGCGATTCTTCTGGGAATGAAGCGGGAAGCCATAGGTGCCTGCCATTCCATCAACAGGGAATACCATATGGCTCTGATCAATAACATTTACGGTCCGGATTCAGCAGAAGCCAGAGGAAGCCTTTCTATTTATATTGTTGGCGGCATGGTAGGCACCATTTATTTCGGACTGATGGCTTCTCTTGTGGGAATGACAGGGTGGTTCCATCCGCAGGCTCTGGGCCTTGCTTCCGGGGTAGGCGCCGGAATCATGATGGCAAGCGCCAGTGCCAGCTTACGGGCTATCTATCCTGCCTGGTCCGAAACCATATCCGCCATGGCAAGCGTAGGGGAAACCATTGCAGGAATTACCGGAATGTACATAACCATGCTGATTGCTATCCCCATGTGTGATAAATACTATCGGCTTATTGAACCTGTTTTAGGCCGGTTTGCATTAAAAAAGAACGATCATCCAGAAAAATCCGCGTAATAAAACAGGATGCTTTCAAACATGCAGAATGGAGGAAAAAATGAGATATATTGAATGGTTTGTATTATTTCTATTGGCAGCATGCGGAACCGGGCTTGCAAATCTGATTGGATACGGAGTAAGCTTTGCCGATTCCATCCCCGGCCTGGCAGTTTTAATTGTCATTTCTATGGCCGCTGTACTTTTGACAAAAATCCTTCCCTTAAAGCTTCCTATTGTAGCTTACTGCTCTATTTTAGGGCTGGCGGCAGCCTCTCCCATATCACCGGTTAAGGATTTCGTGATTCAGGCTGCTTCTAATATTAACTTTACTGCCCCTTTTACCATGGTAGGCGCATTTGCCGGACTTGCCATCAGCGACCAGCTAAAAACCTTTGTCAGCCAGGGCTGGAAACTGTTAATTGTAGGAATATTTGTAATGACCGGAACCTTTTTGGGATCCTGCCTCTGGGATCAGATGCTTCTAAGCCTGGCCGGAGTAATCTGATGAAAGGCCTGCTTTATCCGCACGCAAAGTTTATTAAGATATAAAAAGTTAACATGAAAAACGCTGAACAGGAGAATAACCGGATGGAAACTTGTGATTTATTAATTAAAGACAGTACTTTGCTGATTCAGTATGATCAGTTAAAAACGCATACCGATCTGGCCATTTCGGATGGAAAAATTCTGGAAGCCGGGCCGGAATTATGGAAAAAATATCAGAGTGCAGAAACGATAAACGGCTCTGACAAACTGTTTATGCCTGGTCTGATTGACTGCCATATGCATACAGGGCAGCAGCTCTTAAAGGGGCTGGTGCTGGATGCAAAACCGATTATCTGGACCAGAATTATGCTTCCCTTTGAAAGTACCTTAACACCAGAAAAAATGCGGCTCAGCGCCCAGGCTGCTGCCCTGGAAATGATAAAATCCGGTACAGCAGGATTTATCGATGCCGGAAGCTACTTTATGGAAGATGCAGCCGCAGTCTATGAGGAAAGCGGGCTTCGGGGAGCTTTGTCCTTTTCTACTATGGATGAGGAAGGCCTTCCTCCCTCCATTGCCATGAATGCCAGGGAAGCCGTAGCATACACCGATTCCCTTTACGACCGTTTTCACGGAAAAGGAAATTTAAAGGTTTACTATTCTTTAAGGGCCTTAAATTCCTGTTCCACTGAACTGGTAGAACTGGCAGCAGAAAAGGCAAGGCAGAAACATACCATGCTGCAGGCTCATATGAACGAATACATGGGGGAGGTTAACGGCATCCGAAGCCGGGAAGGTATGCTGCCCTATGAGTATCTGGAACAGCTCCATGTACTTGACACAAACTTTTTAGGGGCTCACAGCCTGATTTTATCTTCTGATGAAATGGCGCTTATAAAAGAGCGGGGTGTAAAGCTGTGTCATTGCCCATTCAGCAACTGCGGAAAAGCTGTACCAGACACGCCAAAACTTTTAGAACAGGAAATTCCTGTAGGTCTTGGCACAGACGGCGCTGCCCATGGAGGGCTGAGTTTGTGGAATGAGATGAAAATATTCCGTTCTATTATGAATATCTGTCACGGCGTTCCCAATCAGAATCCAAAGGTTATGCCTGCCGAAACTATCCTTAAAATGCTTCTGGAAGGCGGGGCGGCAGCACTGGGAGAAGAAGGCAGCCTGGGACGGCTTGAAAAGGGGTATCAGGCGGATCTGATCAGCATTCATCTGGATCAGCCCCATTTATGTCCCTCCGGCAACTTGATCCACACTCTTTTGGAATGTGTAAACGCCGGGGATGTGGCTGACATGATAGTTAACGGCAAAGTTCTAATGAAAGACCGCACCGTTCTGACCCTGGATGAAGAACGGATTTTATACGAATCAAAAAAATATGCTGCAGAATATAATAGCCATTAGGCCTGTTCTGTTTCAGCAAATGTAAGGAGAACCCAGAACCATGGAATTTTGGATCATCGTAACCGTATCGAATTTAGTGGTAGGCGCATTAGTTGGCCTCTGCGGGGTAGCAGGTTTTCTGCTGCCTCTGATTTACACCGGCCCTCTGGGAATGGATGTGGCGGAAAGCCTTGCACTTAGTTTTGCTGCATTTATCCTTTCCGGCGCCCTTGGCTCAGCCAACTATAAAAAAGCCGGCTGCCTGGATATTCCCTTTGGCATCCGTTTAAGTGCCGGAAGCCTTGCAGGCGCCCTTTTAGGTGTAAAGCTGAATCTGGTAATTCCGGAATCAGCTGTAAAAACCCTTCTGTACCTGGTTGTGCTGTTATCCGGAATTTCCATTTTGCTCCGAAAGGAATCTGCCAAAACCAACACAAAAAAGGAACCGGGCGGGTATCAGATTTCCCATCATCTTCCTGCTACCCTGGCTCTGGGCTTTGTAACAGGCATGATCTGTTCCATGTCCGGCGCCGGCGGCCCGGTACTGGTAATGCCTCTTTTAGTAGTGCTTGGAATTGAAATCCGGACCGCTGTAGGCGTCGCACTGTTTAATTCCATCTTTATCGGCATTCCTGCCTGTATTGGCTATCTGACACAGTGCCTGACAGCCCGCATTTTTCCAGTTATGGCAGCGGCCCTGCTGTCCCACGGAATCGGCGTAACATGGGGAAGCAAAAATGCAGTCCGCATCAATCAAATTCTTTTAAAGAAAGGAATCGGCCTGTTCTCTATTTGTATTGCAGTATGGAAACTCCTTTGCTGATTCATCAAAAATAAACATATTTCGTCAGCTTTCGTAAGAATTTCTTCCATTCGTTTATAAAATTTAAATTCTGACGACACACTTCGGACACATTTATCCCTTATACTAATGACAGTTGCTTAAGACAAGCAACAAATTAACAAACTTTTTCATACTCATACCGGATGGCAGAAGCCATCCGGCCCCCCTTTCAACATTTTCTTATTTGAATACCTACCATTCCTAAGAAAAAGCGCTTCCCGGCGCTTTTTCTTTTGCTTTTTTGCCTCCATCATTATTTTCATATTCTTTTTATCGTCCTGATATAGGCAGCAGGCTGAAATCTTCATCTGGCAATCATTGTGCGTGAACCCAGGCATGGATTATTCGCCTAGATTTCGTTCGCCTAAATTTTTGCAAAAAAGGCTGGACAAATTATCAGATCTATGATAAGATTGGTCAGGTACAAGAAAGATAGGGCCTGTTGGTCAAGCGGCTAAGACGACGCCCTCTCACGGCGTAAACCCGGGTTCGATTCCCGGACAGGTCATAGGAAAAAGCCATTTTGCGAAAAAGCAGAATGGCTTTTTATGATGCTGTAATCTTTCTATAAGCTTCCGATTTTGTATAGAAAATTGTATAGAAAGATACCGGATTATATTGAATTTTTTAGAATTGCTGTCTTAGCGCTTAGAATCCTGAAAACGCAAAAAACCCGATAAATACGGCTTTTTACTGCATTTATCAGGGTTTTCAAACTGGGCTAGTTGGATTCGAACCAACGAAATGCAGGAGTCAAAGTCCTGTGCCTTACCGCTTGGCGATAGCCCAATATCAGATTAAAAAGTTTAAAAACCGCCAAGCACGGCTTAACGGTTTTATTAAGGTGGATACAGGGACTCGAACCCTGGGCCTCCAGAGCCACAATCTGGCGCGCTAACCAACTGCGCTATACCCACCATATATAAATATCTGCCTATCCTAAACTATGGATACGGCAACGAGCCTGAAGGGATTCGAACCCCCGACCCACGGCTTAGAAGGCCGTTGCTCTATCCAGCTGAGCTACAGACTCACTGTCACTGCCGCACGGATGCAACTGACAGTAACAAAGTATACATGAAAAACGACACAATGTCAAGAGTTTCTTCCTATTTTTCAAAAACTTTTTCTAATGAACTTTTTCTAATTTTTCTAATGACTTTTTCTAATGTGCTGTCTGCTCCACATACAGGCAAGGAGGTTTGCCTGGATATAATGCAGATAGCCGTTCAGCAGCGCCGGGAGAGGCATATCACAAAAGGAACCCCTGAAAAATGGACGGCCCTTGGCCAGGTCTTTCACGAGTCTAGTGTCTTGACCGCATTATATCTGGCGAAACTTCGCAGGATATTTGTTCATCTGCAAGGCGGATTTTCGACGGCGTAGCGGTGGCTACGGCTAGAAAATCCAACGCAGCAGGTGGG
>JAAWIS010000051.1 GCA_022796475.1 Lachnospiraceae bacterium
GCTGATTCGTCATGAGCCAGTACAGTTATGGTGGCAAAGCATATGCCCCATCGCCGCCAGGCGATTTTAAATGGGCATATGCGGTTACGTTCACAGGGTTCTGTGAACAGTAACGCTATACTTGGTAATGTTAATTACGAATCGTGAAAAGTGCGTTATCGGGCTCCCGGGTTCCCGCAGCACTTATAACAGAAAAGAGGTTGATCACATGTTCCAAAGCTTTTTTAATTACGATAATCCGGTATGGCGGTATATTGGGAAATTTGGAGATTTAATTATCTTAAATATCTTGTGGATTATCTGCAGCATTCCGATTTTTACCATCGGAGCTTCCACCACGGCTGTCTATTATGTGACCTTAAAGCTGGTGCGGGATGATGACGGCTACACAATCAAATCATTTTTTAAATCATTCCGGGATAATTTTAAACAGGCAACTATCATTTGGCTGATCGTGCTGGTTACGGGACTGATTTTATGGTTTGACCTGTATTTTACCTTTCGGGTTGTTACGGGAAATTCTATATTCCGCACAATATTTACGGCAGCTATCGGTGCCCTTACCATTATTTGGATGTTTATGAGCACTTATGTATTTCCGCTTCAGAGCCGCTTTTACAATCCCGTTAAACGAACGCTGTTTAACTCCCTGTTTATGTCGATTCGGCATTTTTTCCATACTTTAGGTATGCTGGCTATTGATGTAGCGCTGTTGATCCTCAGCTATTTTTCTCTGTTTTATGCACCCCAGTTTACCGTACTGGCTCTGCTGTTTGGATTTCCATTAATAGCCTTTATTAATTCCTATATTTTTAACAGCATATTTAAACACTATATGCCTAAAGAAGAGGGAGAGGAAGACAGCAGCCAGCTCCGTCCTATTTTAGAGGATGTTAAACTTACCAGTCAATCCCGTTCAGAAGATTCGAAACCAGAAGAGTCATGACAGCACAGTCAAGGCCGTCAAAAAGAAAATTTTTAAATTTTAAGCCTGAGATTCAAGTTTCTAAAAGGAAGGAATTTGGATCTCAGGCTTTTTGGCTTACTGTGAAAGCTCAGCGCCCTGCTGCCGATTAGGCGGCCTAAGTTCAGGGATTCCAAGTGCGTCCGCCACACGTTCCTGTGTGGTGGTGCGTCTGCTGCCGGGCGCATGAAGGTTTATAGGAAATTGCGTCCTATAAAGCAAAAACTTTTCGGGAGAGGGGGGATATATAAATAAGGATGTTCTTTTAAAAGTACTTGATTTTTCCAACGAAAGCGAATATACTTCTTATAAGAACATTGTATACAAAATAATGTATTTTGAACACAACACACAAAGAGGTGGACATGACAACACATTTAAGATTAAAGGCATATGGTAAGATAAATTTGGCTCTTGATGTACTGAGGAAGCGGGAAGACGGGTATCATGATGTAAGAATGGTTATGCAGACAGTAGGAATCTACGATCAGGTGGAATTACAGGTAAAGTCAGCTCCAGGAATTACGGTAGAAACCAATCTGCCTTATCTTCCTGTAAATGAAAACAACCTGGTATATCAGGCAGCCAGTCTTTTAATGCAGGAGTTTTCTGTTGGAAAGGGACTCCATATCAAACTTCGGAAATTTCTGCCGGTTGCAGCAGGGATGGCAGGGGGAAGCAGTGATGCTGCTGCCGTATTGTTTGGGGTTAATAAAATGTTTCAGCTAGGGCTTTCAAAGGAAGAGCTGATGAAACGGGGAGTGAAGATCGGGGCCGATGTGCCTTACTGCATTCTGCGGGGAACAGCCCTTTCGGAAGGCATCGGGGAAAAACTTACGCCTTTGCCGCCTATGCCCCAGTGCCAGTTGGTGATTGCCAAGCCGGGAATCAGCGTTTCCACCCGGTATGTATATGAGAATCTCCATGCCAATCAGTTAAAGCCAGATCAGCATCCGGATATCGATGGAATGATAGAAGCAATCAGAAGCCAGGATCTTCGGCTGGTGGCAGAAAAGCTTGGAAATGTACTGGAGCTTGTTACAGCCGAAAAGTATCCGGTAATCCAGCAGATTAAGGAAGTGATGCGAAATAATGGAGGGCTGAATGCTCTTATGAGCGGAAGCGGCCCAACGGTTTTCGGTATATTTGCGGATCCGGAAGGTGCACAGAAAGCCTATGAGGATTTGCGGTACGGCCAGTCTTCAAAACTTGCAAAGCAGGTATATTTAACGAATTTCTATCATGTTGGTTAACACCTTGACCAATTTAGGATATAAAAGCAAGCGGGATAAAGGAGGAACTTCCATGGGAAGCGATTTTAAGGTAACGATGAATGAATATCTGCCTTTGCGGGATGTAGTATTTAACACACTGCGCCAGGCGATTTTAAAAGGAGAGCTGGAGCCGGGAGAACGTCTGATGGAAATTCAGTTGGCAGAACGCCTGGGTGTTAGCCGTACTCCCATCCGGGAAGCGATTCGGAAGCTGGAACTGGAGGGGCTGGTGCTGATGATCCCCAGAAAAGGGGCAGAGGTTGCCAACATTTCAGAAACCAGCCTCCGGGAGGTTTTGGAAGTTCGGCGCTCCTTAGAAGAGCTGGCGATTGAACTTGCCTGCCAAAGGATATCAGAGGAGAGTCTTCGGGAATTAGAACAGGCAGAGGTGGCATTCGCAGAAGCTATCCGAAAGGGAGATGCCATGACCATAGCTGAAAGCGATGAGCGCTACCATGATGTAATTTATCAGGCTACAGAAAACAGCCGCCTGGTTCAGATTTTAAATAACCTGCGGGAGCAGATGTACCGTTACCGGCTGGAATATATTAAAGATGCAGACAAGCGCCAGATTTTAATTGTTGAACATGAGCATATCTTAAGAGCGTTAAAAAGCCATAATATTGCTGAGGCAAAGAGTGCAGTCCGGGAGCATATTGATAATCAGCAGCTTACGGTTTCCAAAAATATTAAAGAACGGGCATCCTGAAAGGGTAAAAGTCAAATATCTAAATATCCGTTAAAAAATGTTAAAAATTAATAAAAGCCATTGACAAAGTGACAACCTGTCATTATTATAGTGACAGGTTGTCACTTTGCGTTATAGATTACAAATGACGGCGTTTATGAAAGGAACGGGGTATATTAGCTATTTCAGATGGTGCCTTGACAAATAAGATCAGGAAAACAGAAAGGATGGTAGGGGGATGCCAACAGAACGGTTTTACAATTTGCCGGAAGAGAAGAAAAAGCTGATAAAAGAGGCAGCAATTAAGGAATTCTGCAGGGTTCCAATGGAAAAAGCTTCTATTAATAAGATCGTTCAAAATGCGGAAATATCCAGGGGAAGCTTCTATACATATTTTCGGGATAAAGAAGATATATTGGAATACATTTTTGAAGATGTGATTATCCAGATCCAGTCATTTTGCAAGAAGGTACTGAAGGAAGAGGGGGGGGAATTCTGGACTCTTCCTCACAAACTGTTAGACTATACATTGCAGGTATGTGAAAATAACAAGATGTTTTCATTGGTTCAAAGTTCTTCCGGAAACCGGATTATTGGGGCACTGCTGGATGGGAAGCCAGGTTCTGGAGGCTGCTGCCCTTTAAAATTAGCCAGGAAGTCTAAGAATGATTCTCAGGTTCTGCTTCTCCCGGATGTAGATTTTGGCAGAGGCGGGATTAGCGTTTGGGTGAAGGAATTATATCAGCTTGTCGATTGCAGCAGTCTGAAGGCAGACAGTTTTGAAGATTTCCAGGCAGTGTTTTCGTTATGTGTTATGAATATGATGGCCGCAATCGGCGGGATTTACCAAAAAGGCGAAGATGAAAAAGAGGCAAAGCGCTTATTTTCGAAACGTTTGGAACTGATTAAGTATGGGGCGGCAAAAGATTTGTAATGCCTGAAAATTGAATAAAGCAGGCATTTTTTTAGGCAAATTTCCAGAAAAATATAGAAGGAGATAGAACATGAAAAAAGGTGCAAAAATTGTAACAGGATTGATTATCATAGGGATATTGGCGGCAGCGGGCATGCGGCTGATGAAAAAAGACCCGCCAATAGTAGCAGCTCCGCTGCCTAATGTATCGGCAGAGAATCCAATGCAGGGAGAGATTACGCTGGAAAGCGGATTAGTTGGCACAATCCAGCCGTCAGACATTATTTATGTAACGCCGAAAGTAGCAGGAGATATAGCGGAAACTTATGTGAAGGCTGGAGATGTGGTAGAGCAGGGGCAAAAACTTTGCCGTATTGATAATTCGAAGCAGATTGACAGCGCAAGGATTCAGATGGATTCGGCAGCAGTAGCCCTTCAGAACGCTCAGGCTACGCTGAACCGGATGCAGGTTCTGTTTGCTTCCGGAGATATTTCGGCCCAGGCCTTTGAGCAGACCCAGACTCAGGCCAGAGCGTCCAAGCTGCAGTATGACGCAGCAAGACTGGCATATAACACCCAGGTAGAGTACAGTACAGTAACAGCCCCTATCAGCGGCGTCCTGGAAAGCGTCAGCATGGACCTTCATACTACTGTATCCCAGTCTTCTGTTCTTTGTGTTATTACTGGAGAGGGGCTGAAAAAGGTGACATTTTCCGTGCCGGAGCGGATTCAGAAAAATCTGAAATTAGGCGACAGCATCCGGTTAGAAAAGCAGGGAACAAATTATCAGGCGGTGATTACGAAAATAGCGAACATGGTTTCAGCTCAGACAGGACTGTTTGACATTGAAGCCTCAGTAGAAAACGGCCAGGCGCTGGCTGCCGGCAGTACAGTAAAGCTGTATGTGATTTCGGATCATGCAGAAGGCGTGATTACCGTTCCGGTAGACGCGGTTTATTATGAAGGAGGCGACGCGTATCTGTACACTGTGGAGGATAGCAGTGAAGGAAGCAAAGTACATAAAATTCCGGTGGAAACAGGAATTTTTGATGAGCAGAGGATTGAGATTCGTTCTGGTGTATCAGTAAGTGATTCGATTATAGTAACCTGGAGTTCAGAGCTGTATGAAGGCTCCCAGGTGGTGGTGGTTTCAAGAAACGGACAGCCGGAAGCGGTGAGCCAGACGGCAGAGAGTACCGAAAGTACGGCAGAAACCAACCAACAGTAAGGAGGCAGCTCTATGAATTTAACGAAAATTGTTTTAAAGCGGCCGGTTACCACTGTTCTGTGTGTGTTATGCCTGGTGGTATTCGGTCTTCTCTCCGTTTTTAATGCAAAGCTGGAGCTGACGCCAGAGATGGAAATGCCGATGATGGTAGTCAGCACAGTTTATGCAGGGGCGAACCCGGAGGACATTAACGATTTGATCACGAAGCCCATTGAGGATGAGGTCAGCACCTTATCGGGAATTGACAGCCTTACATCAATGTCAAATGAAAATGTGTCGATTGTTTTGATGCAGTATGAATATGGAACGGATATGGATCAGGCATACTCTGATTTGAAGAAGAAAATCGATGCCTTAGAGCGGGATCTTCCGGAAGATGCCCAGGCTCCTAATATTATGGAGTTTGATATTAATGATCAGGCAAGTATTTACCTGGCTATAAATAATCCGGAAGCCGGGAATCTGTACAATTATGTTAATAATCAGATTGTACCTGAGTTTGAGAAACTGTCTTCTGTGGCAAGTGTGGATATCAGCGGCGGCCAGGGGGAATATATTCGGGTTTTACTGGATGCACAGAAGCTTCAGCAGTACCATCTGTCTATGCAGTCTGTGGTTACGGCATTATCTGGTGCAGATTTCACTTATCCGGCGGGGAATACGAAAGTAGGGGGACTGGATTTATCAGTTTCAGCAGGAGTGGAATACCCTACCATTGACAGCCTGAAAAAAATTCCTCTGGTAACAGGAAACGGAAACATTCTTTATATAGAAGATATCGGGCAGGTTGGCTATCATTTAGAGGATGCGGCAGGGATTGGACGGTATAATGGCAATGATACGGTTACAGTCAGTATTAAAAAGCAGCAGCAGTCTACTGCCATGGATGTGTCCAGGCAGGTGACCCGGGTTATCAATAACCTTAAATCCCACGATCCGAATTTGGAAATCATTGTGATTAATGATGCCAGTGATCAGATCAGCAGCTCTCTGAAGTCTGTATTTCAGACTATGATTATGGCAGTTATTGTTTCCATGGTTATTATTTTCCTATTTTTCGGGGATGTAAAGGCTTCCTTAATAGTAGGCACATCGATCCCGATTTCCATACTGGCTGCGCTGGTGGGCATGTGGGCGGCAGGCTTTTCCCTGAATATGATCACCATGAGCGCCTTGGTGCTGGGTGTGGGTATGATGGTGGATAACTCCATTGTAGTTTTGGAAAGCTGTTTCCGCTCCACGGAAGACGTTGGCTTTAAGGAGTATGCAGAGGCAGCCATTAAAGGAAGCGGTATTGTGATTCAGTCTATTATTGGCTCTACTGCAACTACCTGCGTTGTGTTTATTCCGATGGCTCTAACCAATGGTATGAGCGGACAGTTGTTTAAGCCCATGGCCTTTACCATCGTATTTTGTATGGTGGCATCTTTGATTTCAGCAATGACCATCGTACCCTTATGCTATGTATACTATCGCCCCAGGGAAAAACAGCACTCCCCGGCAGGCGGGTTTGTCCGCGCCCTCCAAAGTACTTACCGGGATGTTATGAAAGTGCTGCTTCCAAAGAAAAAGACGGTCATGTTTGTTACCGTAGTGATGCTGATTCTTTCCTTTATGATGGCCGGGCAGCTTGGGATGGAGATGATACCAGAAGGCGATGAAGGAACTATCAGCATCAGCATTGAAACCCGGCCCGGCCTTACCATTGAGCGGACGGATGAGATTTATAAACAAGTAGAAGCTGTGGTAACGGCAGAAGAGGATCTGGACTCCTATGTGCTGTCTGCAGGAAGCAGCGGCTTAAGTATGATGAGCGGTGGCGGCGCTTCTCTGACAGCGTATTTAAAAGATGACAGGAAATTAGAAACCCATGAAGTTTTAGCGAAGTGGAAATCGTTATTAAGTACGATGGATGACTGCAACATTACCTTAGATACCAGCAGCATGATGAGCAGCATGTCAGTAGACAATGGAAGCTATGAACTGATCCTTCAAAGTACCCAGTACGATGATTTAAAGGCAGCATCAGATAAGATTGTGGAGGAGCTGAAGGCAAGGGCAGATATCACGAAAGTTCATTCTACTCTGGAAAATGCCGCTCCGGTAGTTAAGCTGCATATCGACCCGATTCAAGCGGTAGCGGAGGGAATGACTCCGGTACAGATAGCAGGCAGCGTAAACCAGATCCTAAGCGGAAGCACGGCAACCACTTTGGAAGTAAATGGGGAAGAGATCGATGTGAAAGTAGAGTATCCGTCAGAAGATTACGATACCGTTGATGAGGTAAATGGAATTATGCTGATGAATGCTTCCGGGGCCAGTATCGCTTTAAGCGATCTTGCAGAAATCCGGTTTGAAGACAGTCCTCAGAGCATAACCCGTTCGGATCGCCAGTACCAGGTAACCATCACAGGTGACTATACGGATGCAGCAGATTCAGATTTGATGAAAAACCGTACCAACATTTATAATGAAGTTGTAGCCTCCAATTTGGGTTCGACCGTAACGGTAGCAACCAATGCCATGACAGAACAGATGAATGAGGAATTTTCCGCCCTGTTCCAGGCCATTGCTATTGCGGTATTTCTGGTCTTTGTAGTGATGGCTGCCCAGTTTGAATCACCAAAGTTTTCTTTTATGGTTATGACCACGATTCCATTTAGTTTAATCGGCTCCTTTGGACTTTTGTGGCTGACTGACTGCAGCATCAGCATGCCTTCTTTGCTGGGCTTTTTAATGCTGGTAGGTACAGTAGTGAATAACGGAATCCTTTATGTGGATACGGTTAACCAATATCGGGCTACCATGGATATGGATACTGCTTTGATTGAAGCAGGAGCTACCAGGCTTCGTCCTATTTTAATGACCACGCTGACTACGATTGTGGCGATGATTCCCATGGCATTTGCTTACGGCGACAGCGGTGAAATGATGCAGGGACTTGCACTGGTGGATGTAGGCGGACTGATCGCTTCCACAGTTTTGGCACTTTTAATGCTTCCGGCCTATTATTCTGTAATGAGCCGGAAACCTAAGCAGCAGATTAACTTTGATTAAAGAAAGGAATATAAAATGAGGAAAAAAATCCAGTTACCGGCTATTTTTCTCGCAGGTATCCTGGCGGCAGCTCTTCCGTTTCAGGCTCTGGCTGCCGCCACAGACAGCCCGGATTTTGCCAGAAGCGAGGAGGAGTGGGCGCGCCTTAGGGATAACAAGCTGGAATATGATGAAATCCCCGATTTAATCCATGAATATAATGTAACTGTGTTAAATAACCGAACCAGCTATCGGGATCATTTAGGAGAAACACCCAGCGATATTACCCAGCGATATCGGGATGCGGCAAAAGAGCTCCGCAATAATATTCAGTATCCGGATGATCCTACTGATATGTCCTATGCCACAATGCTGATGGCGGCACAGATGAATGAAACCCAGGCCCAGAGTCTGGAAAAACAGGCAGATACCAATGTGGATGATGCCCAAAGCATTTTCCTGCAGTATCAGCAGGTAGAGGAAAATCTGGTATTTTCTACAAAGCTGAATTTGATTTCCTATCATCAGATGCTGTTGTCCGGCCAGTTAAACCGGGAACATAAAGAGCTGTTAGAAGCCCTTTACCGATCCGCTCAAATCCAGGCCCAGGTGGGAAATGCAACTGAGATGGAAGTTTTAACGGCACGGCAGGCGATTGAACAGCTAGAAGGAACGATTATCAGCAGTGACAGGGAAGCTCAGACGCTGAAACAAAAAATTTGCCTGGCAACCGGATGGAGCTACGATGCAGATCCGGAATTTGGAAGTTTGCCGGAAGTTGACTTTTCACGGATAGATGCTATCGTTTTGGAGTCGGATCAGGCTCTGGCCCTGGAAAACAGTTATGCATTAAAAATCAGCCGCCGCCAGTATGACAACAGTACGGATTCAGCCACAAGGGAAAACCTGGAGAAGACTATCCGCGACAGCCGCCAAAAGATTGCATCCGATGTGACTACGAAATACCAGGCTCTGTTAACTGCCCGTGCATCATATGAACTGGCATTAGCAGAAAAGGAGATTGAAGAGCAGAATCTCTTAACCACACAGCGTAAACTCCAGGCCGGAACGGCCAGCCAATTAGAATATCAGCAGGAAGCATATGCTGTTTCTGAAAAAACAACGGCAGCACAAACAGCCATGCTAAACCTTCTTTCTGCCTGGGAAACGTATCAGGCTACTGTTAACGGCCTGGCTTCCGTATCATAGGAAACCGCTTCGCGCCCCTGTTTTCGCACAGCTCAGCAATGAAGCGCTGAGCTTTCACAGTCCCCATGCCCCGCTTAGGGCACCACCATAAATGAAAGGGGTTCCTGTGAACCCTCCGGGGGATGTGCAGAAAACGGGTATGGAAGGTGTCGCTTCGCGCCCCTGTTTTCGCACAGCTCAGCAATGAAGTGCTGAGCTTTCATAGTAAAGGAGATGTTTCATGTTAAGAAGGAAAAGACATTGGTGGCCAGGGAGTGCTTACAGGAAAACTGCCTGCCTGCTTGGAACTGTTTTCTCATTGCTGATTTGTCAATGTCAATGGGTGGTTTTAGGGGCGGAAAAGCCAGAAGAGATGGATGAGGAGCACTGGGCAAAACTGGAAGATAATGTTTTAGAATATCATGAGCTGGAAGAGCGGATTACCTATTTTAATCCGACCATTCTTCAGATTATAAAATCAGTTAATGAGGGATATGACACAGTTTGGGACAGTATCGTAAACTACCAGGAAGCTGCCAATGATTTTGAACAGCTTTATGAGGATGCAGTCGAAGAAGGAGATATGATGTCTGCCTATATGTACCAGATGAACCGGAAGATTGCCCTTAAGATGTCCAGCGATTTTATCCAGTCAGGGAAAAAGAAAGAAACGACAATCGAACGGAGCACAAGGCAGTATCGGAAGCAGTTTACATCTATCTGCCAGCAGCTTATGTTAGCTTATAATAAAATGGCAGTAAACAAAGGAACATTGGAAAAGCAGGTGGAGCTATACAGTGCTCTGGCAGCTATGTCCGGCACTCAGGGAGCCATTGGCATGAATATCCAGACGGATATTCTCTCAGCCAATGCCCAGGTTTACTCAGCCAAGACTTCTCTTGCATCATTGGAAGACCAAATGGCTTCCATAAAAAGCAGCCTGCTTTTAATGACAGGGTGGGATTATGACAGCGAAATTACCATAGGAACGATTCCAAAGGCAGATATCAGCCAGCTTGATTCCATTGATTTTGAGGCGGATAAAGCCATAGCGCCTAAAAATAACTATACCATTATCGGTATGCGGAATGCCGCTCCCAATGATGCAGACGGTGACGGCAGATATCAGAATAAAGACTATGCGGCCAGAGAAAGAGGCGTAGATCAGGCAAGTCAGCAGTTATCTATTACGCTGGACAGCTTATATTTAACATTATTTGAGAAGAAAGCTTCCCTTCAGGCTGCCCAGACCGCATTCGAAGCAGCTCAGATAAAATGGGACGGAGCCAACCGCAAATATCAGTTGGGGATGCTTGGGAATGCGGAATACCTTGGAGAGGAAATCGCCTACTATGCCGCAAAGGGAGCCTGGGAATCAGCAGATCTGGATATGACCCAGGCCATGCTGAATTATTACTGGGGCGTTAATGGCTTTGGTGAACTGGCAGAATAAATTGTCATTTGTCAGCAGTAAGCTGCCGAAAAAGCTGCAGTAAGCGAAAATCAATTTGAATTCTGGGACGCTCTGCCTTAAGGGCCGTAAAATCTTCAGCAGAAAGAAGGGCTTCAAGTTCTTTTTTGGAAGATTCCGGTATTACGGCAAGAGCGTCTTTTGTGATGCATACCCTGGGATACAGGACGCACCACCAGTTATGGCCAAGGCCGTCCCCAATTTGCACCTGGGCTGTTTCATAAAGGCCAGCCGGAAGCCGCAGATCTCCATAATATTTTTCTGGAAATTCGCAGCGGACAATATTTATGCGAACGGGATAAGATTTCCCTTTGTTTTGAATAAACTGTTCCGTTTCCTGTTCTAAGCGTTCCTGATTTTCAGCTAAATAAGATACCAGCTTTTTTTTATCTGGTGACTCCTCAGAATGATTTTCCTGGTAAATTTTTTCCAGGAGAAAGGATTTTACCTGCAGCTTCAAATCTTGATCCTCTTTGGAATTGCTGTTGGCGATTACATGAAAGCGGAGAATTTCCGGGGCAATCCGGGCGGCAAGTTCTGCATCTTCAAACCTCATCTGGCAAAACCACAGAAAAATAGCCGCGGCAAAGCAGCCCATGGCTAAAAAAATTTTATTGCGGGGGGCAAAGGACTTTTTCTGCCCTTCTGTCAGCAAATCATATTCTTCCATATTATGTGGATTCCTTTCCTGTTTTATTTTCAAATCACATGATTTTCTTTCTTTTTAAAACCTTCGATTCTAATTGTAATTGTATCCAGATATGCTATAATATAAACGTCAGGTCAGAAGTTTTGGGATTCCAAAAATCAGGCCGGCTTTTATGACAAAATCAAGGGAGAAAGAATTATGACCAGGCAAATAGCAGCTATTATTTTTGGCGGTCAGTCCTCAGAACATGAAGTGTCCTGCATGTCTGCCGTTAATGTGATTGAACAGATAGATTTAAGAGTATACCAGCTTCTTTTGATCGGAATTACAAAAGAGGGGCGCTGGCTGAAGGCAGAAACACTGGAGGAGATTCAGACAGGAAGCTGGGTAAACAGCAGGACAGAAGCAGTGATTTCTCCGGATGCAGAAAAAAAGTGTGTAATATTGACAGATAGCCAGGGCCACATTTCCTTTTTAAAAATTGATGTAGCTTTTCCGGTGCTTCATGGCCGGAATGGGGAAGATGGAACCATCCAGGGGCTTTTGGAGCTGGCACAGATTCCTTATGTGGGCTGTGGCGTCCTGGCTTCAGCAGTGTCCATGGATAAACTTTATACAAAAATCCTGGCAGAACGGCTTGGTATCTGTCAGGCAGAGTATGAGCCGGTGATGGCAGAAGAGCTGGAAGACATGGAGAAGACACTTTCACGGATTGAAGCCCACCTGGAATACCCGGTTTTTGTAAAACCTTCTAATGCAGGCTCTTCAAGAGGGGTGAGCCGGGCAGATTCCAGAATGGAACTGGAAAAAAGCCTGCTCCTTGCCGCTTCTGAGGATAGAAAAATTCTGGTAGAAGAAATGATTACAGGACACGAGGTGGAATGTGCCGTATTCGGAGGAGGGAAAGAACCGGTAATAGCCAGCGGCGTGGGGGAGATTTTAGCAGCAGCCCAATTTTATGATTATGATGCAAAATACCACAATGCAGAATCGAAAACCATAACAGATCCTAAACTTCCAGGCAGAGCTTTGGAAGAGATTCCGGAGCTGGCGAAAGCAATTTTTAAAGCAGTGGACGGATATGGCCTGGCCAGAGTTGACTTTTTTGTAAAAGAAGACGGAAGGGTTATATTTAATGAGATTAATACCATGCCGGGTTTTACAGCAATTAGTATGTATCCCATACTTTGGGAGGCCAGGGGAATCAGCAAAAAAGAACTGGTAATGAAGCTGCTGGATCATGGAAAGCAGCGGTTTTAAGACAGGAGCTTAAGGAAATGACCAAAGACGTATTGATAACCATCAGCGGTTCCCAAATAACAGACGGCGAAAATAGTGATGTCGAGATGATTACTGCCGGGACTTATTACCTGAAAAACGGGAAACATTATGTTACTTATGAGGAAGTAATGGAAGGCTATGGGGGAGTTGTAAAGAATACCATAAAGATTCAGCCGGACAGTATGGATATTATTAAGACTGGTCAAACAAATGTTCATATGACCTTTGAGAAACATAAAAAGCGTCTTACCTGTTATGCGACTCCCATAGGGGGGCTGATGGTAGGGCTTGATACCAAAAATATTTCTGTAGATGAAAAAGAAGACAGTTTAATGGTAAAAGTGGAGTATTCTCTGGATATTAATTACCAGCATGTATCGGAATGCAGCATTATGGTAGATATCCAGTCAAGATCCAGCGCTCACGTTAAGCTGCTGGAGTCGTAAAAAGGATGTAAAAGGATAGAAAACAGCCGTACCGCATAGGGGGTACGGCTGTTTTTTCTATAGGAAATGTGTCCGATACAATAAAAGCCTTTTGGGTGATGCACAGTATGAGCAGGATTGTTATGCATTCTTTTTGCCGGAAGACTTTTTGCCGCTTTCTTTTTTTGCCGCTTCCTTTTCAGATTTGCTTTTTTGGAACCTTCCAAATAATCCTTTTTTTACAGGAGGCGTTTCCAGCTTTCCGCCCCGAACGCTCTTAATCTGAGTAATGTAGATACCGCTTACCACTGCTTTTACTTCTGCTTTTACAGGAAGAAGGGGGAAAACTTTTTCGTCAGCGATCAAAGTCATGATTTTTGGCCCGACTTTTGCTTTGACGACGGGAACCTTGGCCCAGGACATATATTTTGGTGTTTGATCAATGACCATTTTGGGAAGTCCCGACTCTTTCATTTTTAGCTTTTTCTTATCAATGACCAGCATGGATACTACCTGTTCAGCCGCTTTCATCATGGCCTGCTGTTCAGCCTGTTTCCGCTCCAGCTTGCGCCCGAAGTAATAGAGCACTGCCAGGATGATGATTAAAATCACCAGAACCACCAACAATACTTTAAAAAATATGTTCACTTTGGGGAACCCTCCAATCTTACGTATAGCATAAGGGACAAAAACTGTTTGGCCCCAACGCCTTATCTGGAATAGTATATCATTAATCTGAAAAAAAGGCAAGCAAAAAATGCTTGACACCTTGATTTTGGTATGATAATATGGAATGTGCACTATTATGGAGGCTTCCGCCTATAGATAGGCCGGTAAGCCTTATAAATCAAGGATTATCAAGCAATATCAGCATCTAACGCAGTGAATATGGAAAACAGGGGTGAAACGTCAATGGAGAAAAGCAGAATGCGTCCGGTGAAGGCCGGTAAAGGCATGCGAATGAGCTTTCAAAGACAGAAGGAAGTTCTGGAAATGCCAAACCTGATTGAGATTCAAAAAAACTCTTATCGCTGGTTCCAGGAAGAAGGCCTGAAAGAGGTTTTTGATGACATCTCTCCCATCGCAGACTTTGCAGGCCATTTAAGCCTGGAGTTTGTTGGCTTTACGTTATGCAAAGAGGAAATTAAGTATACCATAGAAGAGTGCAAAGAGCGTGACGCAACTTACGCGGCACCTTTGAAGGTAAGAGTACGTCTTTATGATAAGGATAAAGCTGATGAGGAGTTTAATGAGCACGAGATTTTCATGGGTGACCTTCCGCTTATGACGGATACTGGCTCTTTCGTAATCAACGGAGCAGAGCGGGTTATCGTTAGCCAGTTGGTGCGTTCCCCCGGTATTTATTACGGCATTGTCCATGATAAGGTAGGAAAAGAACTGTATTCCTGTACTGTGATTCCCAATCGGGGAGCATGGCTGGAATATGAAACAGATTCCAACGATATTTTTTATGTCCGCGTGGATCGGACCCGCAAGGTTCCGGTAACTGTTTTGGTACGTGCATTAGGCTACGGAACAAACGCGGAGATTATTGACTTGTTTGGCGAGGAGCCAAAGATTTTAGCCAGCTTTGGAAAGGATCCTTCTGAAACTTATGAGGATGGCCTTTTAGAGCTGTATAAAAAGATTCGCCCAGGCGAGCCGTTAAGCGTGGATAGTGCGAAAAATTTGCTGGATCTGATGTTCTTTGACCCCAGAAGATACGATCTGGCAAAAGTTGGAAGATATAAATTTAACAAAAAGCTTCATTTAAAAAACCGCATTAAAGGCCACGTATTGGCAGAAGATGTAGTAGATACCCGCACCGGCGAGATTCTGGCCGAAGCGGGCACAACCGTAGAGCGGGAATTGGCAGAGAAAATACAGAACGCTGCCATTCCTTATGTGTGGGTGGAAGGACCTACCAGAAAGCAAAAAGTGCTTTCGAATCTGATGGTAGATTTAAGCACCTACGTTTCCTTTGACCCGAAGGAAGCAGGTGTTACAGAGTTAGTATTCTACCCGGAGTTAGAAAAGATTCTGGAAGCTTATGGAGATGATCAGGAGGAACTTAAGGATGCTGTCCGGCGCAGAGTTCATGAGCTGATTCCGAAGCACATCACCAAAGAGGATATCTTAGCTTCCATTAACTATAATATGCATTTGGAGGAAGAAGTAGGCACGTCTGATGATATTGATCATTTAGGAAACCGCCGGATCCGTGCAGTGGGAGAGCTTTTGCAGAATCAGTACCGAATTGGTCTTTCCCGTATGGAACGGGTGGTGCGGGAACGTATGACCACTCAAGACGTAGATTCCCTGACTCCTCAATCTCTGATTAATATTAAGCCGGTAACAGCGGCTGTAAAGGAGTTTTTCGGAAGCTCCCAGTTATCACAGTTTATGGATCAGAACAATCCTCTTTCCGAGCTGACTCATAAACGCCGTTTGTCGGCGTTAGGTCCCGGCGGTTTGTCCAGAGATCGTGCCGGATTTGAGGTTCGTGATGTACACTATACTCACTACGGCCGTATGTGTCCCATAGAAACTCCTGAAGGCCCCAATATCGGTTTGATTAACTCCCTGGCCTGCTATGCAAGGGTAAACCAGTACGGATTTGTAGAGGCGCCTTATCGGGTGGTAGATAAAAGCGATCCGATGAATCCGGTGGTAACGGACCAGGTAGTTTATTTAACGGCAGACGAAGAAGATAATTTTGTGGTGGCCCAGGCAAATGAGCCTTTAGATGAAAACGGCCACTTTGTTCGAAATAATGTATCCGGACGTTTTAAGGAGGAAACCTCCGAATTTCAGAAAAAGAATATTGACTTAATGGATGTATCCCCGAAGATGGTGTTCTCTGTGGCTACATCTATGATTCCGTTCCTTCAAAATGATGATGCAAACCGTGCGCTGATGGGTTCCAACATGCAGCGCCAGGCTGTGCCCCTTTTAAAAACAGAGGCGCCAGTAGTAGGAACCGGTATTGAAGGGAAAGCAGCGGTAGACTCTGGTGTGTGCGTAGTGGCAAAGAATGCCGGTGTGGTGGAGCGTTCGGCGTCAAATGAGATCATTATCCGCAGAGATAAGGACGGGCAGAAGGAAGCTTACCATTTGACTAAGTTTAAGAGAAGCAATCAGTCCAACTGCTATAACCAGAAACCGATTGTGTTTAAAGGAAACCATGTAGAGGCCGGAGAGGTAATTGCAGACGGGCCGTCTACAGACAACGGAGAGATTGCCCTGGGAAAGAATCCGCTGATTGGATTTATGACCTGGGAAGGCTATAATTACGAAGATGCCGTATTATTAAGCGAGCGTCTGGTGCAGGAGGATGTTTACACTTCTGTTCATATCGAGGAATATGAGGCAGAGGCCAGGGATACAAAGCTGGGACCAGAGGAGATTACCCGGGATGTTCCAGGCGTAGGCGAAGATGCCTTAAAGGATCTGGATGAAAGAGGTATTATCCGTATTGGTGCTGAAGTTCGGGCAGGAGATATACTGGTAGGGAAAGTAACGCCTAAGGGCGAAACGGAACTGACAGCAGAAGAGCGGCTCCTTCGGGCAATTTTCGGCGAAAAGGCCAGGGAAGTCAGAGATACTTCCTTAAAAGTGCCCCACGGCGCTTACGGAATTATAGTAGATGCAAAAGTATTTACCCGTGAAAACGGTGATGAGTTAAGTCCAGGTGTGAACCAGACTGTCCGCATTTATATTGCCCAGAAGAGAAAGATTTCTGTAGGTGATAAGATGGCTGGACGCCATGGAAATAAGGGTGTGGTTTCCCGCGTGCTTCCGGTAGAGGATATGCCCTTTTTGCCAAACGGGCGTCCGCTGGATATCGTGTTGAACCCATTAGGCGTGCCTTCCCGTATGAATATTGGCCAGGTGCTGGAAATTCACTTAAGCCTTGCAGCAAAGGCACTAGGATTTAATATTTCCACACCAGTATTTGACGGGGCAAATGAGCTTGACATTATGGATACTCTTAATGTAGCCAACGATTATGTAAATCTGCCCTGGGAAGAGTTTAGGGAAGCGTATCAGGATCTGCTAAAGCCAGAAGTTTTGGATTATTTGGGCAGCCATCTGGAACACCGGGATTTGTGGAAAGGCGTGCCTTTAAGCCGGGACGGCAAGGTTCGTTTAAGAGATGGCCGAACCGGGGAATATTTTGACAGCCCGGTAACCATCGGCCATATGCACTACTTAAAGCTCCATCATCTGGTAGATGATAAGATTCATGCACGTTCTACAGGGCCATATTCTCTTGTAACCCAGCAGCCTTTAGGCGGAAAGGCCCAGTTTGGCGGCCAGCGCTTCGGCGAGATGGAAGTTTGGGCTTTGGAGGCTTATGGGGCTTCCTATACGCTGCAGGAAATCCTGACTGTGAAGTCGGATGACGTAGTTGGCCGTGTAAAGACTTACGAAGCCATTATAAAGGGAGAGAATATTCCGGAGCCAGGTATTCCGGAATCCTTTAAGGTATTGTTAAAGGAGCTGCAGTCGTTAGGACTGGATGTGAGAGTGTTGCGCGATGATAACACGGAAGTCGAGCTGAGTGAGAATATCGACTACGGCGATACCGATTTGCGCTCTATCATCGAGGGCGACCGCCATTACCAGGATGACGAGTCCTTCGAACATTACGGTTACCAGAAACAGGAATTTAAAGATGATGAACTGGTAACTGTGGAAGAAGAGGATTTTGAGGATGAGGACCCATATCTGGACGATATGGATGACGGGTTCGAGGATTCCTCGGATGAAGAATAGATAGAAGGGAGTATCGCTCATGCCAGAAACAAATGAAACTTATCGTCCGTTAACCTTTGATGCGATTAAAATCGGTCTGGCTTCTCCGGAGAAGATATTAGAGTGGTCACATGGCGAGGTGAAAAAGCCGGAAACCATTAACTACAGAACCTTAAAGCCGGAAAAGGACGGGTTGTTCTGCGAGAGGATTTTCGGCCCTACTAAGGATTGGGAGTGCCACTGCGGCAAGTATAAGAAGATTCGTTATAAAGGCGTAGTCTGCGATCGCTGCGGTGTAGAAGTTACGAAAGCAAGTGTCCGCAGGGAGCGTATGGGGCATATTACCCTGGCTGCTCCGGTATCCCATATCTGGTATTTTAAGGGAATCCCTTCCCGTATGGGACTGATTTTGGATATATCGCCGAGAACTCTGGAAAAGGTATTGTACTTTGCATCTTATATTGTGCTGGATCCCCAGAAAACAGGCCTCCAGTATAAGCAGGTGCTGTCTGAGAAGGAGTACCGGGAAGAAATTGAAAAGAACGGCTATGGCTCATTTCGGGTAGGAATGGGTGCAGAGGCCATTCAGGAGCTTTTACAGGCGATTGATTTGGAGAAAGATTCCGAAGTGCTGCGCAAGGGCCTGCGGGATGCATCCGGACAGAAGCGGGCACGTATTATCAAGCGCCTGGAAGTGGTGGAAGCATTCCGGAATTCGGGGAACCGTCCGGAATGGATGATTATGAATATGATTCCGGTAATTCCGCCGGATATCCGTCCTATGGTCCAGCTAGACGGCGGACGTTTTGCCACTTCTGATCTGAATGATCTGTACCGCCGGATTATCAATCGGAATAACCGGCTGGCAAGGCTTTTGGAACTTGGAGCGCCGGATATTATTGTGCGAAATGAAAAGCGGATGCTTCAGGAAGCAGTAGATGCCCTGATCGATAATGGACGCCGGGGAAGGCCGGTAACTGGGCCAGGCAACCGGGCTTTAAAATCCCTTTCGGACATGTTAAAAGGAAAGCAGGGCCGTTTCCGTCAGAACCTTCTTGGCAAACGTGTGGACTATTCCGGCCGTTCCGTTATCGTAGTAGGACCAGAACTTAAGATTTATCAGTGCGGTTTGCCAAAGGAGATGGCGATTGAGCTGTTTAAGCCTTTTGTTATGAAGGAGCTGGTTTCCAATGGAACTGCCCATAATATTAAAAACGCTAAAAAGATGGTAGAGCGGCTTCAGCCGGAGGTTTGGGATGTGCTGGAAGATGTAATTAAGGAACATCCAGTTATGCTGAACCGTGCGCCAACCCTGCACCGTTTGGGAATTCAGGCATTTGAACCGATTCTGGTAGAAGGCAAGGCCATAAAGCTTCATCCATTGGTTTGTACTGCATTTAATGCTGACTTTGACGGGGATCAGATGGCAGTTCATCTTCCCTTGTCAGTGGAAGCACAGGCGGAGTGCCGGTTCCTTCTGCTGTCGCCCAATAATTTGCTGAAGCCTTCAGACGGAGGCCCTGTGGCAGTGCCTTCTCAGGATATGGTTTTAGGTATTTATTACCTGACCCAGGAAAGACCGGGGGCTAAAGGAGAGGGAAGCATTTTCCGCAGTGTAAACGAGGCAATTTTGGCCTATGAAAATAAAGCGGTAACTCTTCACAGCCGGGTGAAGGTGCGTGTTGCCAAAACCGTGGCTGATGGTACGGTAAAGAACGGCACCATTGAATCCACAGTTGGACGTTTTATCTTCAACGAAATTATCCCTCAGGATTTAGGTTTTGTGGATCGTTCCAAGCCGGAAAATGAGTTAAAACTGGAAGTTGATTTCCATGTGGGCAAGAAGCAGCTAAAGCAGATTCTGGAAAAAGTTATCAATGTTCATGGAGCAATTCAGACTGCTGTAACGCTGGATGATATTAAGGCGATTGGCTATAAGTTTTCTACCAGGGCTGCCATGACCGTTTCTATTTCTGATATGACGGTTCCGGAATCCAAGAAACAGTTGATTGCAGACGCTCAGACTACAGTTGATCATATTTCTAAAAACTTCAGACGAGGCTTAATCACTGAGGAAGAGCGTTATAAAGAAGTAATTGACACCTGGAAGAATACAGACGACCAGTTAACCCATGATTTGTTAACTGGATTGGATAAGTATAATAATATTTTCATGATGGCAGATTCCGGTGCCCGTGGTTCTGATAAGCAGATTAAACAGCTTGCCGGAATGCGGGGCCTGATGGCAGATACCACCGGACATACCATCGAACTGCCTATTAAGTCTAATTTCCGTGAGGGATTGGATGTATTGGAGTATTTTATTTCTGCTCATGGCGCCAGGAAGGGGCTTAGTGACACGGCATTGCGTACTGCTGACTCTGGTTATCTGACACGGCGTTTAGTTGATGTATCTCAGGATTTAATTATCCGTGAGGTTGACTGCTGTGAAGGAAAAGAGATTCCGTTTATGGAGATCAAAGCTTTTATGGACGGTCAGGAAACGATTGAGTCCTTAAAGGATCGATTGACCGGACGTTATATTGCAGAAACCATTGTGGATCCAGATACAGGGGAAGTGGTGGTAAAAGCAAACCATATGTGTACACCGAAGCGTGCGGCTGCTGTTATGGATGTATTGGAAAAGACCGGGCGCAAGTCCGTTAAGATCCGTACCGTATTATCCTGCAAGTCCCATATTGGCGTGTGTGCTAAATGTTATGGCGCAAATATGGCTACCGGACAGCCGGTACAGGTAGGAGAAGCAGTAGGTATCATCGCTGCTCAGTCTATCGGAGAACCGGGTACGCAGCTTACCATGAGAACCTTCCATACAGGAGGCGTGGCCGGCGGAGATATTACCCAAGGTCTTCCTCGTGTTGAGGAGCTTTTTGAGGCCCGGAAACCGAAGGGACTTGCCATTATTACGGAATTTGCCGGGGTAGTGGCCATTAAAGATACAAAGAAAAAGCGGGAGATTACGGTAACAGACAATGAAACCGGAAATTCCAAGACTTATCTGATCCCTTACGGCTCCAGGATTAAAGTCCAGGATGAGCAGTATCTGGAGGCTGGTGATGAGCTGACAGAAGGATCTGTGAATCCCCACGATATCTTGAAGATTAAAGGGGTTCGGGCTGTACAGGATTATATGATCCAGGAAGTTCAGCGGGTATATCGTCTACAGGGTGTGGAAATTAACGATAAGCATGTGGAAATGATTGTCCGCCAGATGCTGAAAAAAGTGAAGATTGAGGAAAGCGGCGATAGTGATCTGCTGCCAGGTATTTCTGTGGATGTATTAGACTTCAATGAGATGAATGAAGAGCTGATTGCAGAAGGAAAGCGTCCGGCAGAGGGAAAACAGGTTATGCTGGGTATTACAAAAGCATCTCTGGCCACAGATTCCTTCCTTTCAGCGGCATCGTTCCAGGAAACCACGAAAGTGCTGACAGAAGCTGCCATTAACGGTAAAGTGGATCATTTAATTGGCTTAAAGGAAAATGTGCTGATCGGCAAGCTGATTCCGGCAGGAACCGGTATGAAGCGTTATCAGAATGTAAGGCTGAATACTGACTATACCATGGAAGATAAGATTTCCTTTGATGAAGAAGAGGAAGAGGATATTCCGCTGTTTTCTGAGGAAACGGAAGACGATTTGCTCATGGAAGAAGTTCTGGATTTCGGAGAGGAAGAGCTGTAGAAACGGATGATAATGTAATTCGCGTAACCGAAACAATATAACAATATAAAAACCGCTGCAGGCTATAGAAACAGTGAAGCCTGCAGCGGTTTTTTGTGAATCTTACTTTTGCATTTGGTATTGTTAGTGGGAGGAGCCGGGACCACCTGTCTGTCCGGCAGATAAACCACTGCCAGAGGGAGAGGAGCTGCCAGAGGAGGGAGAGCCGGATCCTGAACCGGCAGGCCCCCCAGTGGAGCCTGCCTCTAAACCGTTTCCGGAAGGAGATGAAGCTCCTCCAGAAGAGGGTGTACTCCCGCTTCCGCTGCCTGAGGGAGCGGTGGAAGAACCACCAGGGCCATAATTGGTGTTTCCGGAATTTCCTGAAGAGCCGGAAGGCTGGGAGCTTCCGGAATTGATTCCATTCACAGCAGTAGCATTTACGCCAGATGCATTTTGGCATACGCCATCAGCCCCAAAGATGTAATTTTGCCCGTCAATAGTAAGGGTTCCGCCGGCTACCATCTTGCCAGTGGCCGGATCTAAGTAGTAATATTTGCCGGACACTTGAATCCACCCAGTCAGCATATGACCGGCATTATTAAAGTAGTAGTATGCCCCATTGATTTCTTTCCAGGTGCGGGCCATCTTTCCGGCCCCCGGATCCATGTAATATTTATTTGTGCCGTCGCTGAGCCATCCGGTAAGCATCCTTCCATCACTGTTTAAGTAGTAATAATCACCGGAAACTTCTGTCCATCCAGTCAGCATCTTGCCGTCAGCGCCGAAGTAATACCAGTAATTATCGATTAACCGCCAATTGGAAACCATGCAGCGCCCGTCTTCACGGAAATAATACCAGGCGTTGTCCATCTGCCGCCATCCTTTTGCCATGGCTCCATTTCCTCTCAGGAAGTAATAGTTATCCCCTTCCTTCAGCCATCCGGTTACCATCGTGCCGTCTTGTAAGTTATAAAACCAGTTTCCCTGATCTTGAACCCATCCGGTGGACATAAGGCCGTTGGATTTGAAAAAATACCAGTGCCCATCGATTTGCTTCCATCCTAAAGTCATCAAACCGGTAGATAAATCCATATAATAATAGCCATCGCTGGTCTGAATCCAACCTTTGCGGAGAGTGCCGTTATTTTCTACATAAGTCCAGCTATTTCCTGAAGCGGTCCAGCCTGCGGCCATAGAGATCCCTGCTGGTGCCAAGGTTAAAAGACCTAAAAGCCCTGCTGACACTGCAGCTTTTTTTATCTTACGTTTCATAAGCGTTCATTCCTCCTTACATAATCTTCATGCTTGCAGCTACCAGTATAGCACAATTTGTCAAAGATTGCTTAACATTTTTATTACATTTTCATCCGGTTTCACATTATGGATTTCAGAAGAAGTCCGCTGCTGACCATTATACATTGGGCCATGTGTTTTGCTGTGCTGTTTATAAAGAGTTAGATTACTGGATGGAGCTTTTGATACCCCTTTTTTCCGTAACGGTACATGATAATTGTGTATTCTCCAAACTCTTCGCCTAAATTACTTTTATAAACAGCCCACAGACTCCACAAGAAGCCGGAAAGAGCCATAAAGGCTGTCAGCATAAACTGTTCTTCTTCTGCTGCTTTCCGATCCAGATAAAGCTCCATAAGCCAGAAAGCCTTTTCAAAATCATAATAGGAATAAACGGCGCACATAGCGATGTCTAAAAGGGGATCTGCCATACCGGCATATTCCCAATCAATTAATTTAACCGACCCATCCTGCAAAATCAGGAAATTATCTACGTTGGGATCAATATGAGATAGGATATTAGGGCGCTTTTTATTTGAAATTTCTTCTAAAAGTTCAAACATCCATGACCGTACAAGCTCATAGTCTTCAAAGGGGATAGGGCCATGGGAAAGACAAAGGCTCTCATAAAACAGGATCCGTTCTTTTAAGTCAAAGCTGTGTTCTACACGAAGGCTGGCCTGATGGAAAGTGCGGAGGAGTTTCATGCACAGCGCCATATCCTGGGGACTGCTGCTGTCTGCTGTGCGGGCATTTTCATAATATTCTGAAATTTTATAGCCCATTTTCCCATCAAAGTAAATCACACGCTCTGTAATGCCAAGGTGGGCTACCTGGTCGTAAGCAGATTTTTCCTGACTGCGGTTAATTAAAACTTCTGTTCCAGGGCCGGGAATCCGGCAAATATAAGAGGTTTTATGAATCTGAAATAAAAAAGATTTATTGGTCATACCCGATTTTAAGCAGCGTATATGGACGATTTCTGATTCTGGAACTTGAAAAACCTTGGAAACTAGTTGTAAAGCTTTGTTATCGGACTGATTCTGATATTTGGGATCGAAATATCGTAATTCTTCCAGATTTTCAAATTCATATACTTGATCGTTTCCCTGACGGTTTATATAGATAGGCGGAGCAGTCTTCTTTTTTAATAAATCCATGAGAACTTGCTCCCAGTAAAATTGCTCCGTTCCGGGCTGGTGATAATACTGTTCCAGAACAGGCAGGAAGGCGGCTGAAAAATCTTTAGAGAAAAAAGCCGGGCCATACATAACCCAGGAATCGCGTCCGCCTACAGAAACATCTGTAATTAATCCCTTCTTATTATAAGAAAGGCACCATTCAGAAGTTTCGCCCTGCATTAGGACAGAAGAATACCAGGAACCGCATTCATAAAGATGGAACATGTTTTCACGCATCCAGTTATCAGAAGAAAGAAGATACATATTTTTTCCGGCCAAAGCATTTCTGGCGTGATAAATGGTAGCCAAGGTATTTTTGCTGGAATATTCAGGGTTATAGATTAGTGTAACATCATATTTATCAATCAAGTATTCAAATTTTTCCTTTAAATATCCTACAACAATTGAGATATTCCGGATTCCTGCCTCATGAAGCTGTTTGATTTGCCGTTCAATCATCCGTTCCCCCTGTACCTCTAAAAGGCCTTTCGGAGTTTCAAAAGTAAGTGGGACGAAACGGGAACCAAAGCCGGCTGCAATGAAAAGTGCACCGTCAACACGGAAAGGCTCTAAAAATGCATATCCAGCCTCTGTAATTTCGTAATTTCCCTCTAGGGTAATCTGAAGATAACCAAGAGCTGCGCACTCTTTCACCAGATTATTAATGGTGCCAAGAGAGAGAAAAAGCTGCTCAGCCAGCTCTCTCTGGGTGGCAGCCGGATTTTCTAATATACTTCTGCATAATAAAGCGTGACGATTCATAAAAAAGTCCTTTCTGTTTATACTAAAAATTTAGAAAAGAGAATAAAGGCAAAACATTGCTTATGTTCAAAAAAGAAAAAATACAGATATGTATGAACATTATATCAAACCGAGTTAGAAAATCAAGTCCGTTTTAAAAAATAGCGAAGGCTTAGTATAGGAAAATGGCAAGAGAGGCCCCTAAAAGCAAAAAGGAAAGGGATTCCTGTAATGGAAGGATGGGGGAGAAATTTTTCGGAATGTATTTATATTCGTACAATTTAAGAAAGAACCATAGCTTTTGTAATAATTCCGTAAGGAAATGCACAGAGAAAAGTTATTGTAGTTTTGCGCAATATATATTATACTTAGTAGCGTGATGGAGGAAATGATATTTTCCTAGAAATTTAAGAGATGATTTTGACTTTTTAGGATTTTCTTAAAAAATATATCAAAAAAGTCTTGATAATTTCAATTATAGGAAGTATAATGGCCTCGTAATGCAAAAGGAATTTCAGATGAATTTCAAAAAGAAAAAGGAGAGTGCATTCATTATGAGAAAGCAGACAAAATTAGTTG
>JAAWIS010000003.1 GCA_022796475.1 Lachnospiraceae bacterium
TTGAATTTTCAGGGTTTGTGTATTGTTCAGTCTTTAATTTTCAAGGTTCCTTCTGTTGTTGCATGCCCGCTTATTTTGTTTCTTTTTCGTGAGCAGCTTGTTTATATTAGCACATCTTTCCAAGCCTGTCAACAACTTTTTTTATTTTTTTCCTTTCCTTTTGTTTTCCGTATAAGTTCGCTTTCTTCCAACAATCTTCCCTTGTATTTGATAGGGAATGGTCAGGAAATTTGGCCGCCTTATCAGCGGCGCGAAATTTATAATAGCACTCCTCTTTTCAATTGTCAACCTCTTTTTTCGGGTTTTTTCAACTTTTTTTAACATTTTCAATTATAGGAATAAATCGAAATTTTTAAATATTATTTTTGCGCTATATTGGACCCAATTTTACGTAACGTCGCCTGCTGCGCCCTGCCTATTTTAATTTGATGAAGAACCAATAATAAAATCTTTTATCAGAACCAAACAATATGGCGCAGACAGAGAAATCACTAAAACATAATGATGAAGGAGGAACTGTCAAAAGGAGGAACAGGAACAATCCCATTCTAAACCACTGCCACAAGACAGCTCCCCCTGCTTACAATTAAAAATTAGTTTGCTCATCCGGGCAAAATGCCGGGCTGCTGTCCAGAGCGCATCTGACGGAAAGCAATTTTCAGACACGCTCTAGTGTAAACCAAAACCGGACACCGCCTTCCACATTCTCCACCCCGCAAAGCTTTTGATGGGAATCCATAATAGCTTTCACAATAGACAGGCCGATTCCGCTTCCTCCGTAAGCTCTGGTGCGTGCTTTATCTACTTTATAAAATTTAGTCCAAAGATTGGGCAGATCTTCTTCTGGTATAGGATTTCCTGTATTAAAAACACTAACCTTGACCTGACTCTGAAATAGTTCCACTGCAATTCGGATCTGGCGTTCTCCCTGGACATGGTTTAAGGCATTATTTAAATAGTTGGTTACGACTTCTTCAATTTTAAACTCATCTGCCCACACAAAACACGGCTCTTGATGCAGAAATTCCACTGTTACTCCATTCTGTTCAATCATAAGATGTGCAGAAGAAAGAACTCCCCGGATCAATTCTGTTAAGTCAAACCGCTCCATCACAGGAGCATCATAGCCAGACTCCAGCGCACTTAGAGTGAGAAGCTGCTTTACCATTTGATTCATCTTATTAGCTTCATCCACTATCACTTCGCAATAGTAATCTCTGCTCTCTGAATCCTCGGCCATCCCCTCTGTCAGCCCTTCTGCATATCCCTGTATCAAAGCAATGGGCGTTTTCAGCTCATGAGATACATTAGCAATAAATTCCTTCCGCATTTCATCAATCTGTGTTTTTTCCTCAATATCTTTCTGCAGTTTTAAATTTGCAGTTTTTAATTCACCCACCGTTTCCTTCAGCCGATCGGAAAGAACGTTCATACTATGCCCTAATACTCCAATTTCGTCGGATGCATTTCCTGTATAATGAGCGTCAAAATCCAAGTTGCTCATACGTTCTGACAGTTCCGTTAATGAAAGGATAGGAGAAATAACCATTTTTGTAGTAAAGTAAATTAAAATACTTCCTCCGGCCAGCGCAATCATTCCCACATAAGCCAGAAACCGGTTGGACAGGGCTACACTTTCGCGTACACTGGCTATTGGCATGGACATAATAAAACGGGTTGTGTTATCAGAAAGAAATCCCCAGCATTCCAGATAAAAGGATTTATTATGCGGATCAAAACTTTTCTGTATGGTATATGCCTCCGTTTCAGATACCAGCTCATAAGGCCTTTTATCCTGGCCTAAAATACTTCTCAGAAACCGTTCGCTTAAATAGTCACCTTTTCGTTCAGAAGAAATCAGGGTTCCGTTTGTACTGTCCATAATCAGTATGGTAATATTGGATTTTTCATTTAAATCCCGAATCAGCTTAATCAGCGTATTCTCCTCTAAGGAACTGTACTGGCCGTTGCGCCGCTGCTCATCTAATATCTGAAACTGTTCTGCAATATCACGGCCTGCCTCCTGTTCTTCTAAAAACAGCGTATCTACCTGCAAATAGGCTTGTTCCAGGTCTTTAATCTTTTCTTTCATATAAAAGCCTTCCAGCCACCAGGTATTGGCCCCCCAAAGGCAAATGATTACTGCTGCTGTCAGGCCTATAAAAATCAGGGTAAACCGAAACCGGATGGAATGCTTTAAGCTTTTCATGAATCCACCTCAAACTTGTATCCCATACCCCAAATGGTTTTAATATATTCCCCTTTTTGCCCCATCTTACTCCGCAGCTTTTTTACATGAGTATCAATGGTTCTGGCGTCACCGAAATAATCGTAATTCCACACATTGTTTAAAATCTTTTCCCTGGAAAGGGCCAGACCATGGTTTTCCACGAAATAGCTTAACAATTCAAATTCTTTAAAGCTTAAATCTATTTCCTTGCCGTCAATCGTTACCTGCCTGGCTGATTTGTCGATGCAGATTCCGCCGATTTCCATATTTCCTGTCCCAATGTTGCCGGTTCGGCGCAGAAGGGCTTCTACCCGGGCTGCTAATATTTTAGGGCTGAAGGGTTTTGATATATATTCATCCACGCCAAGACCAAAGCCCTGAAGCTCATCCCGCTCTTCCCCTCTTGCCGTCAGCATGATAATCGGAACCTCGGAAAACTTCCGTATAGTCTTTAACACTTCCCATCCGTCCATCTTTGGCATCATCACATCCAGAAGGATCAGTGAAATATCTTTCTGGTTAAAAAACAGATCCACTGCTTCTTCCCCATCTGCTGCCTCAATTACTTGAAATCCCTTTACAGTTAAAAAATCCTTTACCAGCTTGCGCATCCTTGCTTCATCATCTACCACTAAAATTTTTAATGCGTCCATCATCACCATCTCCCGTATTTATTTGCCTTTGCAAAGCTTTTTGGCGCTGAAAATTTCTGTTTCAAACCTTCTTTTCTCTTTATTTTAACAGTTTTTTCAAGGATTATCTACTATTTCACAGACATTTCACAGATTGAGCCTGTTGTCTAACGTTCTTTCATTCTATGATTCATCGCCTTAAAATTTGCCGGATAAAACGGCAGGGGCAAAAAAGGGGCTGCTGCAAAATTGGGCATACTAATCATATATAGCAGAAATCATAGGAATATCTGGACTATGTATGATATGGTTCAACCGATTTGCAGCAGTCCCATATATTATTGTTACATTCATTTTGGAAGTTTCTATCTTTTTATGCAGGCCTCCATAAAGGAAAACTATGTTCAGATGCACTTAAAAACATTAACTCTCTTTTTTCTTAAAATACTGATCAATCCTGTTTTTAATCTCCATTGGCTTTAAATATTTTGACAAATATCCTATGGGTTTTAAATCCAATACTGCCTTCACGCTTTCCGGGTCATTTCTGCTGGTCAGGAAAATAACTGGAATGTCAGCAA
The DNA here is from genome assembly GCA_022796475.1 of Lachnospiraceae bacterium. Classification (GTDB taxonomy): domain Bacteria; phylum Bacillota; class Clostridia; order Lachnospirales; family Lachnospiraceae; genus Caccovicinus. The sequence continues at coordinate 3,444 of JAAWIS010000003.1, forward strand.
ATTCTTCCTCTGAGCGCAGCATTTCTAATGTATGCCTCCCATCACAGACAGGCATTTCATAGTCAAGCATTACCAAATCTGGCCGGTCTAACGTGATTGCCCGGATTGCCGCCATTCCCGATTTTGCCACATTAACCTCGTAAGTGGTGCTTAAAAGATTTTTTATCCCCTGCCGTATGGTTACGGAATCATCTACCACCAATATCTTATGTTTCGTTACCTTCTCCCGATTTGACAGGTATTTTCCAATTTCTAACATTGCATTATCTGCCACAATCGGAGTCCCTATGCCTTGCTCAAGCAAATGCGGGGCAATTACGCAGTAAGAAAAATATCCTGCCTCTGTATTAAACAGCAGGCTGATCTGTGGTTTTTTCTTTTCGAATATATCTTGAAATTTGTCATAAGTCAGCAGGTTTTCTTCCCTCATCTCATGAAGCTTAAGTGATGGGAAATACTGCATAACACGCCATACAAACTGTTTGGCAGTATATCTGGAGGCATTGATCAGCATAATATCCAACTTATCTGACTGTCCGCCCAAAATTTTCCCTACCGTATTCACCAGGATCTTTTCTTCAAACGCTAATATCACTTCCCACTTCTTATCTTCCTGATCCGTATCATAAACCAGCCGGTAATATACCCCTCTGCCAAACTTCTCGCCATTGTAGGCATCGCTGACTACGTTTGCATTTAACTGAAACATATCACTTACCATCTTCGCTATTACGCTTTTCATGGCAGCAAGTTCTTGCTCTGGCAAGAGATCTACCCACTTGCTCATTTTCTCTCCTACAATTGCCTGATCTTCTGTCAGAGTATGTCCGATCAGCCATCCGGCGCAGACTCCCAGAAAATGATCCAGCGAAGATTCAGAATAGTCCTCTCTTATCATCTCCTGTTCAAGAGCTGGAAGTGTGTCCTCACGAAATCCCCGGTGCAAACGCCTGTGAGTTTCCAGATCTTCATATCCAATCGATGCCATATATAACTCTTCATTCTCAAAATGTCCCATGGCGTGCTCTTTTAAATATTTAACGCCTTCCTGATATACTCTGGGGCTGTTCTTTTTCTCTTCTTTTAATCGCGCAAGTTTATTAATAATCTTAAAAAGTTCCTGATGTTCCTTATCAATTATGTCCACCCCAAGATTATACTCATCCTTCCATATTAATTGATTATACATGATGTTCCAATCCTCCTTATGGTCCGTATTTCCTGCAGATTATGATTATTTTCAATATACCTGTCAGACGGAAAATGGCCTGTCTTCTATATATATTATGAGCACCGGGCCGCTGCGTGTTCCTTATGCAGCCATCTTAGGGCTATAACTTTTTTTGGAAAACATTCCTATTTCTGGCAAGAAATCATATCTGACAGGATTATAGCATAAGGCGCCTAAAAATGTAAACGATAAATCAGCTTTCTATCATCTTCTTCCTGCACCTTGCTGCGGGCTGCAGACAAAACAAAAGGGGCTATTATAACATGCTGTTCTTTTATTCATTTTTACCTTCCATCCATACCTTCACATCCATTAAAGAAGGAAGGATCTTTACTGCTTTTTCACGCATTTCTTCTGTGGGAGGCAGCAAATCTGGCACCATAACCGGCATAGCTCCTGCATGAAATGCCGCCCGGATCCCATTATAAGAATCTTCTATAATATAAGTTTGTTCCGGCCTCACTCCGATTTCCTCACAGGCTTTTAGAAAAATATCTGGTTTTGGCTTACTTTCTTTTACCATGTCACCTCCTATAACAGCGTCAAACCAGTGAAGAAGCCCTGCATCTGACAATTCCCGAACCACGATTTCCCGGTTTGTCGAAGATGCTACTGCTGTCTTTACCTGATTATCTTTAAGAAATGCCAGCAGTTCTCCTATCCCCGGTTTCAGCGGCAGCCTGCCTTCCCCATACCGCTGTTCAAACAGAGAATCTACCTGGCGGCTGTAAAAATCATAATCAAACTGTTCTCCATACTGTTCTAAAAAAATTGCCTTAACGATTTTCGCATTGCATCCCAAGCATTTCCCAGTTGCCTTTCCAATATCTAAAATCCCGTACCGGTCTGCAATGTCTTTCCAGCACTCCCTCACCTTAGACTCCGAATCAAAAATCACGCCATCCATATCAAATACAACTCCAGTAATCATATCTTCCCCCATTTCTTATGACAAAACAAAGAGTCCGATAAATCGGACTCCCGCGCCGGAGCGCGTCTGCGCCAGCAGACAGTTTCCTTAGACGCGAAGTGCGCATCCCCACGGAGGGTTTTTCCTTTATAGGAAATTATTTCCTATAAAGAAAAAAAGTTCCACATGCCGTACCTACGCACTCTAAGCTCCGGAGCCGCAGCCGGCATCCGGAGCTTAGTTGTATTATATCGGATCAGAGCTATTTACAAAAGTATTAATATTCCATCTGACGGTAATATCTTCTGGTGGTCAGCGGATGATTCCTTTCTTTCTCCAAATGGCAGCTAAGCCTTTCTGTAATAACATACATCACCATGGGAGAAACAATCTTCCTGAATTCCGGATCGGTAAAGGGAAGCTCTACTTCTTTCGTGTCAAATTTATTCACACATATATTCGTACCAAACTTCTCCTTGATAATCCGCTCTGCAAAATCGTCTACCCGATCCATCAGCGGCCTGGTTTCATCTTCACCATAGAAAAGAATCAAGCTTGTACCCTCTTCCAAAAGTTCAATTGTTCCATGGAAAAATTCAGCGGCATGGATGGATTTGGTCTTAATCCACTGCATTTCTTCCAGGATACACATAGCATAATCGTAAGCTTCGCCCCAAAGCATACCGGATCCAATCACCATATGATAATCGGTATCCTTGTGCTCTGCCGCCATCTTGGCACATCTGTCCTCATACTGCTCCTTGCCCTTTAACAGGAAAGGCACAATCTTTGCATATTCGTCCATAAACTGATCATACTTGGGGAACTCTCCGGCATTTTTCATAAACCGTGCAATCATTGTGATCATGTAGGTATAGATGGCCTCGCAAAGGCAGTCATCTTCTGCAAAGCTGAACAGCTTATAGTCAGCAAATTCACAAACCGGAGTATTGTCATTGGATACATAGACAATGGTTCTCGCTCCTGCTTCCTTGCAAAACTTAGCTGCTGCTACAATTTCCTTTGTATTTCCGCTTCTGGTGGAGAAGATGCATACGGAATCTTTTGAAAAGTTCTTCGGCGGCGCAGCCATAAACTCAGCCGCGATTACGCTGACCGTATCAATGGAAGAAGAACCATCCATCCAGTACTTCATAGGCAGGGAATGCGCATATGTACCGCCGCATCCGATAAAGAACAGATTGGAATAACCTTCCTTGCAGATCTGATCGACTGCTGCCTCTATCTGGGGCCGTAATGCGATGGCATCATTCACAACTTTCTCATAACGCGGAACATTAAAATTAAACATAGTAGTTTTCCTCCTGAATTTAATTGATTATTCTGTAAAATGTTTTAAAAATTATCCGTACCTATATTTCGTTGGAATGAATTAATATTCCAGCCTTCTGTAATACCGCCGAATATCCAGGGTGTGCTTGCGGATTTCTGCCAGATTCTTGTAAGCCCGCTCATAAATTGCCCACAAAATTACTGGCGACAGCATCCAGCGGAACTGTTCACTGATGCCAGGGAATTCATATTCCTTAGTATCAAAAACAACTAACTGATCCGTATGTTTTTCAACAAACCGGATTACCCGCTCATCTAATGGCCTTGTTGGCCCTTCCCCCATGCCTACGCAAACCAGCACGCCTTTTTCTACCAGTTCAATGGTTCCGTGGAAAAATTCCGCTGAATTTACTGATTTTGTGCGGAGCCACTGGCACTCTTCCAGCACGCACATTGCCATGGAGTACGTATGGCCCCAGGTCATGCCAGAACCGGTCCATATCTGGTATTCCTTATCTTTCTCATCAAATCTCTTTGCATACTCCATTCCCTTGGCATCTGATGCCTTGGCTACTGAAACCAGCACATCTCCCAGGTTCTTTAACTCATCAGCAAATTTAGGATAGTCGGCAAATTCACACTTGTTATATAAGATCCTGCCAAGAACGAAGATCGCAATCAGGTCATGGGGCTCTGCATTGCCATAGCAAACTGAGTATGTAGTTGCTGCTTTTAAGGGCGAATCTGGCTCCCCGCAGAAGGATATGGTAGTGACATTTTTCTCTGCCAGCCATTTGGCGGCTGCAACAGTTTCTTTCGTATCCCCGGATTTTGAAGTCAGAATAGCTACCGTTTTATCCGTAATCAGCGCGTTATCAGTAGCCATCAGCTCTGCCGGAATCTCAGTAAATACGGGAATCTTGGACATACTTTTCATCATATAAGCAAATGGTTCCAGCGCTGCAAGAGAACCGCCGGCTGAGGTAAACAAAATATTATCAAATCCCTTTTCACAAACCTTATCGGCTACTGCTTCCAGCTCACCCCTTAAGGCATACAACTGGTCAGCCTGCTCTTTGACTGTTTTTTCATTGAAATCAATCATTTTGGTTCCTCCTGTTTGATTAAATTTTACTTGTTTCTTATGTTATACTTATATTAACACGTATTAATACACATGTCAACAGGTATTTTATATTTATCCTTTTACTGCACCAGAATTCATCCCATCTACAAAATACCGCTGAAGGCATATATAAACAATTACCATAGGCAGGGCTGCCAGAGTCAGCCCGGCAATCAGCACACCCCATTGGGTCTGGGAAGTAGAGCGGATGGCAAAGATCCCAAGAGGTACTGTCTGAAGCCTTCTTCCCTCTGTAAATACCAGGGCAAAGGCAAAATCATTCCAGATATACCTGGCGCTCATAACCGCCGTAGTGGCAATCACCGGCTTGCTCATTTTGAACACAATGTTAAAAAACACCTGGAAAATAGAGCAGCCGTCAATAATTGCCGCCTCTTCTACTTCGATTGGCAGATTGATCATAAAGGACCACATCAGGAAGAAGGAGAAGGGAATCCGATAGGCAATATAAGGAACTAAAAGACCTATCCTTGTGTTGTACAAGCCTGTCAGAGAAAGCAGCTTATAGATAGGAATCAAGGAACACTGAGGCGCCAGCATCATGCCGGAAAGTATAAACATAAACAACAGATACCTGTGTTTAAAGTCAAACCGGATGATCCCATATGCTGCCATCCCGGAAATTAAAATCACGAAAAACGTTCCTGCTATCGTAAAAAACAAACTGTTTACTACCGTATTTTGGATATAGGCGCTCCAAACATAGAAATAGTTGGAGATCTTCCACGTTTCCGGAAGGTTCCACGGAGATCCGAAAATATCGCTGTCTGCTTTAAAGCCGCTGACTGCCATCCAAAGAAGAGGAAACAGGATGACTGCTATATATAGGAGCATAAATATATGGATAATCCATCGTTTTACCTTGGAACTAATACTCATCCTATTTCTCCCCCTTCATGGTTTCTTTTACGTTGTACATCCGCATCTGGATAAAGGAAAAGGCAAAGGTAATCACAAACAGCAGCACGCCGATAGCGCTGGCATATCCCATGTTGTCTTTCCGGAAACCGGTTTTATACATCAGCGTAGCCAGAACTTCTGTGGCATTTCCCGGTCCGCCGCTGGTCATAACATACACCTCATCAAATACCATAAAAGCGCCAATAATCGTAATAGTCGTGTTCATCAGAATGGTAGAGCGGATCATGGGGATGGTAATTTTAAAGAATGTCTGCAGGCCATTTGCGCCGTCAATCTTAGCGGACTCATAAATTTCCAAGGGCACGCTCTGAAGGCCGACGGTATACAGCATCACCATTTCGCCCATATACTGCCACTGAGATACCATGATCACTGCCCACATGGCGGTCTTGGCATCTCCAAGCCAGTCATGGGTCAGACCAGAAAGGCCAATTGCTTCTAACATCGGGTTGACAAAGCCGATGGACGGACTGTATCCGATTACCCACAAAAGGCCGATAGCGGTTAACGATACCACTGCCGGAATAAAGATTACAACCCGGGTTGCTGCTGCAAACCTGGCATTTGCAAAGGAATTCAACAGGTAAGCCAATACCAGGCCTAAGCTTACCTGGAAAATAATAGAAATTACCGCATACTTTACATTATTGGCAACTGCATTCCAAACTGCCCGGTCAGAAAACAGCTTTTTTATATACCGCAGCCCCACAAAGTCCATGGTTTTTGAATAAGCGGTCCATTTATACAGGCTGTAATATACGTTAACAATAACTGGAAGGAAAATCAGCAAAGCCACTATCGCCACTGCAGGAAACAGGAAAACCCACAGCATCTTTTTGTTTTTATATAACGTAGTCATATTTCCCCCTTTCTTTGTAAGCCTTCTTACTTACTGATCGGCAGCCACCTCCCGGGCAGTAGCTGTTACGCTTTCCATAACAGACTGACCTGTTTCTGCATCAAATATGGTTTGGCATCCAATCAGATACGTATCGGCAACAGTCTGGTCAATGGCACAGTCTAACCATTCGGAAATTCCAGGTGCGTTTAAGTTTTTCTCAATGATCTCTAAAGATTCCGGCATACATTTCGTTTCATCCAGTTCCAGACTGGTACAGGGAAGGAATCCTAACTCATACACCATTTTGGACTGCACAGAATCGCTGGTAAGCCACTTAAGGAATTGAACAGCTTCATCCGGATGCTTGGATGCTGTGTTAACCATAAATACATCCGGACCTCCGGTAATATATCCAGTTTCTCCAGCCCCTCCTTCTACCTCTGGAAAATCAAAGTAGCTCCAGTCGTCGCCAAGGGAATTTTCATAGTTAATCAGGTTCTGCACTTCCTCATAAATCATGGCTGCTTTCCCCTCCTGAACCATGGCCTGGGACATTTCCCATGTACAGGAATTAATATCCGTATTAACAAAACCGCGGTCATACAAATCCTTCATCATATCCAGCGCTTTTTGGTAGCCTGGATCTGTGTAGTCAATCTCTTCCATGGTGTAGTTTTTATTGGTTATATCCGCCGGAACCAGTTTTCCATTTAAGGTGGTAATGTAGTGACATACTACCCAGCTATACTGATTTCCGATTGCTACAGGAGTGATTCCCAGATCCTTAATCTTCTGGCATACTTCTAAGAACTGGTCCCAGGTTTTCGGTACTTCCTGGATCCCGGCTTCTGCAAAAATCTTCTTGTTATAAACCATTTCTTTGGATGAATAATCCCATGGAATCGCCCAGTAGGCGCCGTCCTTCTCACAGCATCCCAGCATGGACTGGTTAAAGCTGTCCTTCCACTGGGTATCTTCTTCTAAGTATTTGGTAATATCCAAAGCATTGCCGGAATCCACATATTGGGTAATCCGCTGGCCGCTCCAGGTAAAGAAAATATCCGGCGCATCCTCACTGCCCAAAAGTACCCTGGTTTTATCCTTGATCTCTTCATCCCCATAAGCTGCCATCTCAATTGTAATCCCTGGGTTCTGTTCCTCAAACTGGGCAATCACTTCATTAAAATACTCCATCCGCTTTTCTTCCGGAAACTTATGAACAAATTTAATTGTTACTTGGCTGCCGGCTCCCGCCTGACCAGCCGGCTGTCCTTCTGCCTGGTTTTGGGCCTGGTTCTCATTTGCCTCTCCTCCTGCATTGCTGCCGCAGCCTGCAAGAAATACCGCGGCTACTGCCGCCATGGAAATAACTGCAATCCTTCGGTTTCCTTTCACTTTTTCTTCCTCCTTTTTTGTTTGAACATCCTTAAAATTACTCAGATACCCTGTCGTGTACTGTCTGCCTCATATACAAGTAACACTTTGCAGAATATTATGCAGACAGAATACTCGTGTGTTTCAAAGCTGCTCTTTGTTTAATTGTATTATATCGTTATATAATAATTGTTATAGTTATATTAACACATTATATTACATCAGTCAATAGCAAAATTTGCTTTTTCACAGAAATCACATTGAAATTTCCTGACTTTTTAGCGACTATTCACAGCTTCCAAAAACTCTGAAAAGAATCGGTTTACTTTTCTCACAAAAAAGAGTATACTATACGTGATATTACAACTAAACTGTCAGCTAAGGAGTTATAGAAGCATGATTGAACACGAAAGCGTAATTCCGCTTTACCAGCAAATCGAAAATGATATTAAGGATAAAATTGTCAGCGGAGAATATCAGGCCGGACAAATGCTTCCAAGCGAAAGCAAGTTCTGTGAAATGTACCAGGTAAGCCGTGTAACCATCCGAAATGCCATATCGGATTTGGTGGAACAAGGCATCTTAATCCGCAAGCACGGCAAAGGCACGTTTGTAGAAAACCAGAAGATTCCTTCCAACCTGATTAAGTTCAGCGGGTTTACCACTACCTGCCGGGAAAACAATATCAAAATTAATACCCATATATTATGCGTTCAGCGCCAGGAAGCATCCATGTATGATATGCGTGCCCTGAAGCTGAAGGAAAACGATGATATCGTCTATATTAAACGCATCCGCTATGCAGACAGTCATCCGGTCATTATTGAGCACGTTCATCTGCCTTACAAAGAATATTCTTTCCTGCTGAATGAAAATTTAGAGGATCGGTCGTTATACAAAACGATTGAACAGAAAACAGGTGCCAATCCGGAAAACTACTGTCACACAAAAATTTGTCTTGAGGCCAGTGCTGCCACCCCGGAGGAAGCGCTTTTTTTAAAGCTGCAGCCAGGAAATCCGCTGTTTATCCTAAAGGAAGAAATCATCTCTGACAATGATCAGCCAATCCACTGGACAAAACAGATCATGTCAGGAAATTATTTTAAATTTTACTTATCCAATACCACAAACCGCCTGTCCATCAATATTGAAGCTTAGTGTCTGACTGTTTGCTGCTTAGATTAATTATGATCTGAGTTTATGTAATGCAGACAGATTACCGGAAAGAAAGGTTCGAACGATTCGCGGAGGGAAAAGTCTGTCGCAATGTTACAATGCCAAGGACTGCCGGTCTTTCAGAAGTTCTTTTTGTGAAAGGCTCTTCCCTCCGCTGATGTATGACTTATGGTGAAACAAACTGAAAATGGCTGCCGCAGAACGGCTGGTTCTTCACAATATATTGCCCGGAAATTCTGATAAACTCCGGTATCAATTGTGAGAACGCCGAATCTGCGGCAGCCACTTATGATCTGCTGTTTTCAATCAGGCGGCCTACTACATCAGCAATGCCGTCTTCATCATTAGAAGGCGCAATATACTCTGCTGCCTGTTTTACTTCCTTCTGCCCGTTAGCCATGGCGACACCGATCCCTGCAAATGCGATCATAGACTGATCATTAAACCCGTCGCCGCATGCAATCAGGTTTTCCTGCCTCATTCCCAGATGATTTAACAGCCGGTTTAACGCCTGTGCTTTATCGATCCCTCTGGCTGTAATTTCAAGAAAGTATGGGGCAGAACGGCATATGGTTAACCGCTCTTTCCAATAAGACTGCATACGTTTTTCAACAGTTTCCAAGTAAGAGCTTTCTGCTGTCATCAGGCACTTGGTTACTGGAAACGTTACATCTTTAGCAAAGTTGTCTGTCTTTTTTATTTCCATATGGTTAATCCGCTTTTCTTCCAGGCAGTATTGATCCTGGGGATGCTGTGTAATAATATATTGATCTTGATAGGTCATAATATTAACCTGGTATTCCTTTGCCTGACAGGCCAAAGTTTGCACAGCATCCGAATCCAAAACCTGCTGATACAAAATGCGTCCTGTTTTGCAGTCCGTTAAACAGCCGCCGTTATAGGCCAAAATATATCCGCCTTTTTGCTTCAGTTCTAATTCCTCTGCCAAAGGCATGATCCCATAGGTAGGGCGGCCTGATGCAAGGACCACCCGTCCGCCCATTGCCATAAACAGCTTCAAAGCCCATCGAACCACAGGGGTAATCTGCTTTTTGGAATTCGTCAGTGTACCATCCAGATCCAGTGCAAGAAGGCAGTCTGAAATCTTTTGTTTCTTCTCCTCAAATATCGTTCCCATTTTCCCACCTGTATTCTTACCTGTTATCTTTTCATGCTGCTTAAGGGCACGCCACAGCCATAAGCGCCTTTCAGTCTGCAGGTATGCCTGGCTTTTAAGTTTCCCATACACATACCGGCCTGAATTGCCTGGCGCTTCACATCCTTTTTGTTTTCTTCCAGGATAAAATGTTTATCTGAAGAAGCAGCCATGGACTCCATTTGTTTTACAAGATCCATATAAGTAGTGATAAACCCGCTGATCCAGGAATCGCCGCAGCCAGTAGTATCAACTGCGCCTCCTTCCGGGAAATAAGGCTTCTTCTCATACAGTTCCGATCCGTCATAAACCCATGCGCCTTTGATCCCCATGGTGATAATCGCCATGCAGCAGTGCCGGGAATCAACGGCTTTTTGAAGCACAGACAAATTCTCCTGCTCAGATAAGTCATCCCGTCCGGAAAACAGGATAAAATCTGCGGTTTCAGAAATCACTTCCACCTTTTCCCAGTCCCATTCCGTAGAAAAGTCGTAGAGAAGCGGAATTCCTGCCCCTTTAATTTTTCCTAGCTGATCATCAATATAGCTGTAACAACTAGTATGAACGAGGTCAAAGTGTTTCAGGTAAGCAACCAGCTCATCCGTAATGGCTAATGGTGATGATTTTACCAGCCCCCCATTATTTTCATCTCCAATTACCCGATCTCCGTCTATTAGGTTAATAAAACATCTTCCAGTTTCCCCGTGGCACACTGGGCTCATAACGTACTCTACCTTCTGCTTTTCCAGGGAATCGGTCAAAACCTTTTGATATACATCATCTGCCAGAACTCCTACGTAAGCAGCTTTATGGCCCAACTGGGAACAGTATACTGCCACGTTCACACAGTTTCCGCCAGGATTCACGATCCCGTCAATATAATTGATATCCACCACATTATCGCCTACACACGCGACTTTCACCATGTTTCTGATCCTCCGCTTTTTTTGTGAAGGAGCTGTTCACCAATGATTTCGTGACCCAGCCCTCTACTGATCCTCTGCCACTTCCTGGGCAGTAGCAGAAACATCCAGCATGATCGCTGCACCATCCTGATCGTCAAAAATTGTCTGACAGCCAATCAGATAGGTATCGGCAACCGTCTGGTTCAGCGCACAGTCCAGCCACTCAGAGATGCCTGGCGCCTCCATGTTTTTGTTGATAATTTCCAATATTTCCGGCATACACTGTTCCGGATCCAATTCCACATTAATTACTGGCAGGAACCCAAGATCATATACCATCTTAGCCTGCACGTCTGGACTCGTTAAATGTTTTAAGAATTTAACAGCTTCATCCGGATGCTTGGACTCGCTGTTAACCATAAATACATCTGGCCCTCCCGTTATGTAGCCAGCCTTCCCTTGGCCATTCTCAACTTCCGGAAAATCAAAGTAGCCCCAGTCATCTCCAAGTGAATTTTCATAGTTTACCAAATTGGGTACTTCTTCATATACCATAGCTGCTTTTCCTTCCTGCACCATAGACTGGGACATTTCCCAGGTGCAGGAATTTACGTCCTGGTTTACATATCCAAGATCATACAAAGTACGCACCATATCCAGGGCCTTTGCATAGCCTTCATGAGAGAAATTCGTATCTTCCATGTTATAATTGGCATTCAGTTTATCCTCTGGAACTAACTTTCCGTTTAATGTGGTAATATAATGACATACTACCCAGGAATACTGGTTTCCCAGAGCAATCGGCGTATAACCAGCATCCTTAATGATCTGGCAGTCTTCCAGCAGCTCATCCCAGGTAGCCGGGAGTTCTGTAATTCCCACCTCTGCAAAAATTTTTTTATTATACACCATTTCCTTGGAATCATAATCCCAGGGGATAGCCCAATAAGAGCCATTCTTATTGCAGCATTCCAGCATAGACTGGTTGAAGCTTTCTTTCCACTGGCTGTCTTCCTCTAAATATTTCGTAATATCCAGAGCATTGCCGGAATCCACATATTGAGTAATCCGCTGGCCGCTCCAGGTAAAGAAAATGTCCGGCGCTTCATCACTTCCTAAAAGCACCCTGGTTTTATCCTTAATCTCCTCATCACCATACGCATTCATCTCAATCTTAATATTAGGGTTTTCCTTCTCAAACTCTGCAATCACTTCATTAAAATACTGCATACGGGACTCTTCTGGCAGCTTATGAATAAATTTAATCGTAACCGGTTCACCTGCTGCCTCTCCGGAACTTTGTCCGCCTTCTGCTGCCGACGGTCCTGTGCTGCCTGCTTCTGCCTGTGTGTCTGCACTGCCATTTTGACTGCTGCAGCCAGTTATGGAAGATGCACATAACACAGCTCCCAACCCAATTCCCAACATTTTTCTGAATCCTTTGTCCATGATTTACCTCCTCCTTTTTCTTTTAACTTATATTAACACGTTATATTATATATGTCAACATGTATCTTTATTGTATTATTATTTCTTGCCCCGTTCCTCCAATACTACAAGTAATATCCCTGCCATAATCAGCCCACAGCCAAACAGCTTTACCGGACTCATCACTTCCCCAAGAAGCATGACCCCAACTGCCACGCAGGTTACTGGCTCAAACATGGAAAGCAGAGAAGCCGTTGTTCCTCCTATATGCCGGATGCCAAACTGAAATAAAATATTAGCGGCAACTCCATTTAAAAGAGCATGAGCTGCCGTCATCATCCAGGCTGTTCCTGTCATAGTGAACACCATCGTTCCCACTGCTTCCCCGTAAAGCAAGGCGACGATGCCCCGTATCCCTGTCATGTAAAAGCTAAACCACAGATAATCTGTCTTTTGAAGACCTGACTTTTCCATTACCAAAATATACCCGGCATAGGTAATTCCAGAAACAAGGGCCAGAAACATCCCGTATCTTGTGCCTGAACCTGCAAAATCTGAGGTAAAGGCAATCCCCGCCAGGCTTAATGCCATTGCCGCCCCTTTTCCCACAGTGAGCCTTTTCTTCAAGATCCATATTCCGGCAACTGCCACATAAACTGGATAGGTAAAATGCAGAACCGTAGCGATTCCTGTGGCGATCTGTTCAAAGGCACTGAATAAAAAAAGGGTGGTCAGCCCTCCAAGCACCCCATCCAGCAAAAGCCAAACAATCTGGTTTTTTTTCGGCAGTACAGGAGTTTTCTGCTCCAGCATCAAAAGCAGAAGAATCAACATACTAAAAAATGAAGAAAAGCAGGTGAAAGTGATCGGATTGCTTCCCCCCTGGTAAGCGCCAGATGCAAAAAAAGCATTCAGGCCATATAAAAATGCAGAAAACATAGCGCCGCCTGCTCCTGCCATCTCTTTTCCTCCGCGAACCGCTCTTTTTTCCATCGTCATTTCCATCGCCATTTCCTCCATTCCTTTCTTTGCCCTTCTCTGCGCAAACCTTCCGTACCCTTCTTAACTCAAAACAGCTTCCAATCTTATGTTTACATGTTATATTAATAACATCATATGACGTATTTGTCAAGATTAAAAAATCCAAAGGGGTTTCCATAGAACAAAGTGTCTTCGACACCTCAACCCCCTTGCCCCCATTGAGGCCGCTGAAAAAGTAGATATCACCGCCTATATTTGGTATAATGTAATTATTCAGTACAGGCGGTGATTGTGTTATCCCAGTTTCTACAGATACTCGGTAGTCTGTTACGCCTTTTTCATCTCTTAAAACGACATACTTTTCATACATATATTTTCTTATTTCCGAATTTTTTCATTGACATTACTTCGGAAATCCTTTATAATACAAATTATCCAGATTCATATTAATATCAAGAGCTTGATATTTATGATTTCCGAAATGAGGTAGGCGCATGTATGATTTATATTGTAAGTTTAGAGATAAAAAATCTCTTAAAGATTCAGACGTGGCAAAAGCAACTGGAATACCACAATCAACTTTTTCTGACTGGAAAAGCGGAAGAAGCAAACCAAATACAGAAAAATTAATAAAAATTGCAGATTACCTTGATACATTGATAGAATACTTAGATGATTGGAAAAGCGATATTGTAACTTGCCCGGATTGCGGATTAACATATGATTCTACAAATAAAAGTGATATTATGACGCATGAAGAATGTCATGCAGAATGGAAGCAAGCAACATTGATATTCGGAGAATTATTTTGCAATCATGCTATTAGTGAAAAGATAAAAACTAAAAATAGAGTCATAAGCCAAAACGCAAACATCCCACTTAAAGAAAGATACCAAGCTGCTATTATGGTGCTTAAGTGCTTGTTTTCCAGAAGTGTAGAGCACAGTGGATTTAATCCAAAACATGTTGCATTTGACAAATATGTTGCAATGATGCTAAATAATGAAAAATACAGAAAACATCTTGATGATGAACTCTGCCAAAAATTGATTGCTAATTATGGAACCATGGATGGAATAAAAAATGGGAAATCAATTTATAACGTGCCTGAATCTCCTGAAACATCAAATAAAAATGGCACACATCGCCAGGGAAAAATTATGCGGTACTATGAACAACTCAACTCCATTGGAAAGGATGCTGCCACAGAGCAAGCCCGGCTCCTGACCTTGGACGAAAAATATACCATGCCTGATAATATTATTCCATTAAAACAGGATACGGAAGAGCCTATGGGAAATGCCGCCCATGTTCGCACTGACCTCCCAGAGTCAGAACTTACTCCTGATCTACAAAGGGAAGATGAAGAAATTTTGAAAAACTTCTAAGGGGTGATACACTTTGACTTATGACGAATTACTTATAGAAGCGAATAATAATGGACTTATTGTGAAAGAAAAACCACTTAAATTTTATGACGGAAGAATAAACGGAAGAAAGATAGCTATACGACAAAGTATTCCTTCGTTGAAAAAGAAAGCTTGTGTTTTAGCTGAGGAAATTGGGCATTTTCATACTAATACCAAGGACATTCTGGATCAACAACAAGTTATTAGCAAAAAGCTGGAACGTGCTGGAAGAATGTGGGCTTACGATAAACTCATTGGACTGTCTGGCATTATCCGGGGTTACCGTGCCAGATGCCAAAATCGTCATGAACTTGCAGAATTGCTGGGAGTCACAGATTGGGATAGAATAAACTATGAATATTTTTAAAAATATTTTTAATATCGCAAAACCGGAAAATACCATTTCATCAAAAAGTTATGTTCAAAATATATTCCCGATGATTCATGGGAGCAAGATGGAAATAAAAGTATTGTACTTGATGGAAAATTTGATTTAAAAAATTTTTCCAATCACGAAGTAGATACGATAAAACATGTTTTAAATGTGGTTAAAACAAAATATCCTGTCGAGTATTGTTCGATTTATTTGCTGTTTCGATTGCTTATGAATCAAAGGGGGCATTTTTCAGAAAAGAAGCCATAGATTATTTTGAAAAATCAGAACAATATATTTCGCCTAGATTTATGCGCGAATTTCTTTCTTATATGCCCCTCCATGTTTATACCATGTTTTCAAAGCTATATGAACAGGAACACAATTATCAAAGAGCTATTGAATTGATAAAACTTGCTAAAACGAAAGCAAAGTAACCGAAATCTAAATGACCCTTGAAAATGAAGTGCGGAGGATTAAGGCTAGGATTGAGGGAATTGCATAGGGATAGTATATTAAATACCTGCACCATGACAACATAATGTGCTTACCCGGAGAAAATGGACTGATTTCCCTTAACCCGAACTACCCGCAGCTTACGGCTGATGGGAACGGGATTGCCGTATTAGGAAAGGTGCTGGGGAAGGCAGAGGAAAATTAAACCAAAGGAGGTCACTATAATGGCATTACCACAAAAACAATCCTATACCGCTGAAGATTATTGGAATCTTCCGGAAGATGTACGAGCAGAGCTAATCGATGACCAGATTTATTACCAGGCCGCACCCAGCCGGATACACCAGGAGATTTTGATGGAACTCTCTACAATTATTCGTAACTATATCCGTTCCAAAAAGAGTTCCTGTAAAGTTTATCCTGCCCCATTTGCTGTCAACCTTTCCACAAATAGCGAAAAAAATATTGTAGAACCTGATATAAGCGTTATTTGCGACCACAGTAAACTTACAGACAAAGGCTGCTCCGGACCCCCAGACTGGATCATTGAAATCGTATCTCCCGGCAATCCAGGGCATGATTTTATCCACAAATTAAACCTGTATGCCAAATCCGGAGTGCGGGAATATTGGATTGTAGATCCTCGGACAGAAACTATTCTGGTATACTATTTGGAGCAAAAAGAGCTTAGCGTAAAGACCTACACATTTCAAGACAAAATAAAAGTTAATATCTATGAGGACTTTATAATTGATTTCCACGAATTGGATTTAAGCTGAAAAGAGGCATATCTTAACGACATACAGCTATCATTTCAACAATATATGCAAAATCAACAGACTAAAGTCCATAAGAATAAATGCCAGGCCTTGATTTTTCAAGATTCCTGGCATTTTTTATATATGTATTTATCTTTGCTTGGGTTATCGTTTTTCTTATAACATTCTTTCAGCTTTTCTTTGAACAAAGTGTCTTCGATACCTCAACCCCTAGCCCCCATTATGAGGGAATTAGGGGTTCCTTTTTTTATCGTTTTCCTGCATAATGTTCCCATGAGCGTACTACAGGATATTTTTAGAAACCATTATGAAGAAATGATTTATACATTACACCCACGTCAGTCTGTGGTAGAGATCGTGGATAAAAAGATCAACTGTGGTAACCCTTCTCTTAGCGGGGCCATGTATGGCTGCCAAAAGAGTGCGATGCACCCGCTCTATACCATATATTGATGTGCAAATTTATTTGTAATAACAATATATGGTATGAGCGTAGCGCCAAAGGTGCTTTTGACACCCTAATCTTATAAAGGAAAACGCTGGTGCTTCGCGACTTTTCGTCGTAAAAGCACCAGCCTCTGCTGATCAGTATGAAACTGCTTCTTCCTAATTACCGCAGCTCAGTAGTTGGAATGGTATCCATATCATCAAATGCCTGATTCTCACCGCCCATAGCCCAGATAAATGTATAATTGGAAGTCCCTGCTCCAGAGTGGATGCTCCAGGATGGACTAATCACTGCCTGCTCATTCTGCATCACAATATGACGAGTTTCCTTGCCCTCACCCATCATATGGAAAACCACGTTATCCTTTGGAACCTCGAAATACATGTACACTTCCATCCTTCTCTCATGAGTGTGGCTTGGCATGGTATTCCATACGCTTCCTGGCTCCAGCTCCGTCATTCCCATGGAAAGCTGGCAGGTTGGCAGCACATCTGGATGGATAAACTGATTGATAGTACGCTTGTTGGAAGTTTCCATGGCTCCTAAAGGACGTTTTACTGCCTTTTCAATTGGCAGGTAAGTGGTCTGATACCTGCAGTGAGCCGGAGCGCTGACCATATAAAACTTAGCCGGATTTGCCGGATCATCACTTGCAAAGGTTACGTTCTTCGTTCCCTGAGTAATATACAGACAATCCTTATAATTCATATGGAAGGTTTCTTCATCAGCCTTAATGGTTCCGGCTCCTCCGATATTAAAAATACCAAGTTCTCTTCTCTCCAGGAAGTAGCTGGTTCCGAAGTTTGCCCATATATCAATTCCCTTATCAATGGATACCTCTTCTGTGGTAGGCATACAGCCTAATGTTACCATACGATCCACATGGGAGTACACGGCAGTTACCTCATTTTCCACATATAAGCTCTCAATCAGGAACTCATCACGGATTTCTTCGGTGGTATAACGCTTAAAATCTTTCTGGTTGCAGGAATAACGAATCTCCATAAAAATATTTCCTCCTTGTCACCTGGACGCTTATCTTGTTACTTACAATGTATCACAATATGGACGGAAAAACAAGAGGGGAAAGGCATATTTTTAATACAAATTATTAATTTTGTATTCAATTTTTATTATTTGCATACTAAATCAGCTTAACACCGTAAACTTGGCTGTAGATTTCCCCCTTGTACGGAAGGAATTGTTCTTCGCTTACTGCCTCCGGCCAGCTCATGATCCACAGCGGGATAGGGCGATCCCCTTCTTTAAGGGGCATTTGTTCGTAGAAAAAATGATTGGTCACGAAACCACATCGATGATAAAACTGCTCCCGCCTTCCGGTCATAGGATCGATTTGGTTCACTGGCTCGATTTCCAAAAACAGAGGCTTTCCTTTTTCCCGCCCTTCCTCTATGCATTCCTGAATTAACTGGCAGCCATAGCCTTTTCCCCGGCATGATGCTGTGGTAGCCAGATGCTCAAGAAAAATGCAGGAATCCAGCACCCAGTAGCCTAAAAAGGCAATAATTGGTCCCTGTCCGCTTTTATTTTCTCTGACTGCACGAAGATGATATCTGGTATTTTCCAAAACCCTTCGCTGCCCTTCCTTTGAGCGTTTCTCCGCGTCCGGAAATGCTTCCTCGTAAATCTGGTAAATTTCTTCAAACTGATCCAGCGGCTGTTTCAACAGCATCTTCATTCTCCCTTCTGGTTTTGATTACTGTGAAAGCTTGGCGCTCCGTCGTCAAGCTGTGGGAAAACGGGGCCGCGAAACGGCAACTTCCATATCCGTTTTCTGTTCTGAAAAGGAAAATGACTTTTCTGCAAGCATAAGTACAAGGAAAAAGACCATACCCAGTAAAAAATAATGTGTGTGCATAAGGGATAAATTCGTTTTATCGGTAAAATGACTGAATTTCGTAAGCTCTCGATAAAATACCCCAAAGATCATAGCAATGACAGCATAGACCAATGCCATATTTGCATAACGCTTTTCCATTTCATTTTCCTCCTGTTATCGAATATCTGCTCTCGGAAACTTCGAGAATACATTAATTTTGCTGCCGCTACCCCCTTCTGTCAAACAGAATCTTCACTGTTCCCTTGCATTCCCACCTGTTTTCTGTTACCATAGAAATCAGGAGGTGAGCACTATGGATATTTCTTCCATATCTTTTTCAATGCCGTCTGGCAATGTAACAAATGCCATTGATGTTGCCCTGCTCTCAAAAGTCCTTGACACCGTTGAGGAAAGCGGCGACGCGCTGACACAAATGATGGAAGCTGTGGCAACTGGATTAGGTCAGCATATTGATCTGCGAGCCTAGTGTGCTGACAGCACACGAAAGAAAACAAAGGGGTTGTTGCAAAACCCGGCATTCTTGCCATATATAGCAGAAATCATTGGATCTCCAGACTATATATGGTGTAGTTTCAGCCGTTTTGCAGCAGCCCCCTTGTTTTTTGCAGTCATCTATCCGGTCAGACATGCACCGGCTTATTTTGGGGATAAGTACTCATGGATTCCTTTAGCCCCAGCTTTTCCGGCTTCCATAGCCAAAATCACCGTTGCCGCGCCAGTTACCGCATCACCGCCTGCATAAACCCCTTCTTTCGTGGTTTTGCCGGTGTGCTCTTCCGCAACGATACATTTCCACTTATTTGTTTCCAAACCTTCCGTAGTGGAAGAAATCAGTGGATTGGGAGAGGTTCCCAGGGACATGATCACTGTGTCTACCTCTATGGTATAGTCAGAGCCAGCCACTTCCACTGGTCTTCTCCTTCCGGAAGCATCTGGTTCGCCCAGTTCCATCTTCCGAACTACCATTCCCCGTACCCAGTCATTTTCGTCTGTCAAAATTTCTACCGGGTTGGTCAAAAGATTAAAGATTACTCCTTCCTCCTTCGCGTGGTGAACCTCCTCCACACGGGCGGGAAGCTCAGCTTCGGAACGGCGATATACGATATGTACCTCTGCACCCAAACGAAGTGCTGTCCTGGCAGCATCCATCGCTACGTTGCCGCCTCCTACTACTGCTACCTTTTTGCCGTACATAATCGGGGTATCGTAGTCGTCACGGAAGGCCTTCATCAGGTTATTCCTGGTTAAATATTCGTTGGCGGAAAATACACCGTTGGCATTTTCTCCTGGAATCCCCATAAACTTAGGAAGACCGGCACCGGATCCAATAAAGACAGCCTGGAATCCTTCTTCATCGAAAAGCTGGTCAATTGTTACTGATTTTCCAATAATAACATTTGTTTCAATTGCAACTCCAAGCTTCTTTACATTCTCCACCTCATGGCGGACCACGCTGTTCTTCGGTAGACGGAATTCCGGAATTCCGTAGGTCAGTACGCCTCCCGGCTCATGCAGCGCTTCAAAGATGGTTACTTCATAGCCCATCTTAGCCAAATCGCCGGCACAGGTTAAGCCGGCAGGACCGGAACCGATAACTGCCACTTTCTTTCCGTTCGTTTTCTCTGGCTTCATAGGCACAAAGCCGTTTTCCCTGGACCAGTCTGCCACAAAACGCTCTAACTTTCCGATGGAGATCGGTTCTCCTTTTATTCCCCGGATGCACTGGCCTTCACACTGGCTTTCCTGAGGACATACCCGCCCGCAGACTGCCGGAAGTGCGGAGGATTCCGCGATAATCTCAGCGGCTTTCATAAAATTCCCTTCCTCAACTTCTTTTATAAATCCGGGAATGTTAATGGCTACTGGGCAGCCGCTTATACATTTGGCATTATTCTTGCATTTTAAGCATCTGGAAGCTTCTTCCATAGCTTCTTCCTGATTGTAACCGTAGCAAACCTCTTCAAAATTCGTGGCACGTACTTTTGGATCTTGTTCACGTACCGGTACTTTCTTTAATACATCCATTAGTTGTCACCTCCGCAATGTCCGCATCCGCCGTGATGGGTATCCCCTTCTTGTGCTTTTAACATAGCGCGCCCTTCTGCTGTTTTATACATCTGCTGACGCTTCATGGCCTCGTCAAAATTTACCAAATGTCCGTCAAACTCCGGCCCATCCACACAGGCAAATTTCACCTGGCCTCCCACGCTCAACCGGCAGGCTCCGCACATACCAGTACCATCTACCATAATCGGGTTCATGCTGACGATGGTTGGAAGATTCAGTTCCTTGGTCAGCTTGCAGACAAACTTCATCATGATCATTGGTCCGATGGCAACACACACATCATACTGGCTGCCCTTACTTTCCACCAGATCTTTTATTACATCAGTAACCATACCCTTGCGTACATAGGAACCATCATCTGTGGTGATAAAAAGATTGCCTGCTGCTGCCTTCATCATATCCTCTAAAATCACCAGTTCTTTATTTTTAGCACCTACAATCACGTCTACGTCAATACCGTGATCCCTCATCCACTTTACCTGTGGATAAACAGGAGCAGCGCCTACGCCGCCTGCCACAAATAAATACTTTCTTTTCTTTACTTCTTCCAAATCCTCTGTCACAAACTCAGAAGGCTGCCCTAAAGGACCTACAAAGTCCAAAAAAGCATCTCCGGCTTTTAAGGAAGCCATCTTTAAGGTAGAGGCCCCTACAATCTGAAATACAATCGTAACGGTTCCCTTTTCCCGGTCATAGTCACAAATCGTTAAGGGAATCCGTTCCCCAACCTCGTCCATTTTTACGATCACAAATTCTCCTGGCTCACATCTGTTAGCTACCCTGGGCGCCTCTACGTCCATCAGGTAAATCTTATCTGCTAACTTCTCTGCTTTTAAGATTTTGTACATAATTTCCTCCATTCCCGTGCGTGTTTTTCAGCATAGCACACTCTGCTTTTTGCCTGCATTCAAAATCCGGCACACGTCTAATGTATGATTTTATCGAAATGCTTACGGATGAATTTCTATGATATAATCAGCGGTAAATTCCTTACCTGGTTCAAGGCTAACCTGGCCTTCCCTGTCTTCAAGCCTGCCCTGATAACCGTTTTGATCGCATCGGCCAAACCATGGCTCTAAGCAGACAAATGGATGGGTTTCCTCCATAGTCCATACTCCGAAATAGGGAATCCCCTTGCAGTGAATCGTCACAAAGGGCTGCCCGCCCGGAAGCATCAGGCTTAGCTTCTCCACTTGTCCCCAGTCAAATATGTAAGTCAGCGCCTTATGGAAAAATCCCGGAACAATGGCTGCCTTTCCGGATTCCAATTTTAGGTAATCTGACAGGCCTTCTACTTGGTAGCCCTCTTCATTTGGCGCTTGATAATGGATGGGCCCTTCCTCTTCCTTCCGGTGGAAATCCAGTGTAAAATCATAGATAGATTTCCCTTCAGGCGTTTTAAACGCCGGGTGGCCTCCCAGCATGAAATACATTGTAATATCCCCTGTATTCACTACTTTCCACATTACATGAATTCGGTTTCCTTCCAGACGGTGCCCTGTTTCCAGCCGGAAGTGAAATGGATACTTCTTATAGGTTTCTTCTGTATCTTTTAATCCATACCATACCGAATCCTCTGTTTCAGACAGCAGTTCAAATTCCATATCCCTGGCAAATCCATGGGCGGTCATGGGGTATTCTTTTCCGTTGAAACGGTATTTTCCTTCGTAGGATTTTCCAATGAAGGGAAATAGAATAGGGGAATGGCGTCCCCAAATCTCCGGATCAGCCTCCCACAGCACTTCCCGGCAGTGATTCTTATCGTAAATCCGGGTTAATTCTCCGCCGTGGGAATTAATTTCTAACAGCAGTTCCTGATTTTCTAATACAGTCTTTTTATTTTCCATCGCATCTCCTTCCGTTTTTTGTGTCCTGCCCTGCCAATCATTCAGGCAGAATGCAGGCACAAGTCTGAGCCAAAGCTTCCAAACTTGTACCTTCTGCCAGCAGTATACCACACTTCAATAAAATTCACAATATTTTTTAGGAAATTGTTAAAAATCAAACTATTTTTTAGGTTTTTTCCAGTCTTTTTTCCATTAATTTCCTTATCCAATCAATTTTTCACCAGATACACCTTGTTTCAAAACCGATTTTCGGCAATACATCCGAAATTCATAGCAGAGATCAAAATAGGTTTGTTCCTCGCTCTCTGCTGCCAGGATCCATTCCGGATCCTTTTCTAAATTTGGAAAATACGTATCTGCCTCATAAGAATAGTCAATCCAGGTGACATGGGCCACATCACAGTAGGGAAGAAAAGCTTCATAAATTTCCTGTCCGCCAATCACATACACATCCTCTGGAGGATATTTGGCACATTCCGAAAGACATTCTTCCAAGGTTTTACACGTAATAATCCCTTTTCCAAAATTGTCCCGGCTCCGGGACAGAAGGATATTTACTCTTCCCGGCAGGGGCTGTCCCCCTGGCAGGCTTTCTAAAGTCTTCCGCCCCATCACCACTACTTTTCCCATGGTTTCCTCCCGAAACAGCTTCCGGTCAGCAGGGATGTCTACCAGCGTGCCGCCTTTAAAGCCTATGGCCCAGTTTCGGTCAACTGCAACAATAATATTCATTATTCTATCTCCTTTTAGAGTGTGTCTGGTCAGTAATATCACACATTCAGCAGGAAGTGCAATCACTGCATAGATGGCATACTGGTATTCTGGCCGCATTATATTTGCTGGAACCTGCTGCCTTTCATTCATGGGGATTCCGCCGTCAGTCTGCGTATTGGTTAGTTTAAAATGTTCATAAATAAATCCCGGTTAAACTGTGCATGGAAGGCTTCTATCTGGTCCGCAATGCTTTCACAGCATTGTTTTACTTCTGGATTGGCAGAGCCATTTATATTCCTCTCTTTATATACATGAGCCCATTCTGTCAGATCAATTTTAAAAATGAAATTGCTTGGGATGCTCAGCATATAAAGTCCCCGCTTCACATCCTTGTCATTTTCATATCCTTCCCTGATGTAGCCGTTAACTGACTTAATATAGTTAACTCCATCATGCTGAAATACGTCTGGAAGATGGATATCCAGCTCCTTCAGCGCTAAATCCGTTGGAAGAATCTTATCCTCATACCAAGAAGACATTTCATAAGAAAACTGGGCTAATCGGGTACTGGAGCGGATAATCCGGTTATTAAAACGCTTGGCATGGGCGTCCCAGTCATCCTGCCCGGCACGGTGGAGGCCTTCCACTGTAACTGACATATCAATAAACCGAAGCATCGTAATATGTTTCTGTCCCCATTTTACCAGTTTCGACATCCAATCAGCAAATTCCTCAAATTCTTTCCCACATTCAGCATTGTATTCTGCCAGGCCGCCATTAGGTTTCAAAACCTGCCTGCATATTTCACGGATATGCAATTCTTTTTCACGAGTCCATGAACGCTTGCTCATAAACATAGATACAATTGCGTCGTCAATTCCGGAAATTTGATTTAAATAAGTGTTCATGTTTTTTACTCCTTCTTTTTCTTTCACAGCATACCACAGATCACCGGCTCCCGCAACGATTAAACGAATGTCTGCATAAGATTCAAACCACAGAGATCGCCTCCTGAAACTTAAATGAATAGATCAAAGCCTCTTTTACCCGTTTTCCAGTTACCTGCTCCAATGCCCGGATGTAGTACTGCATCTGTACCTGATATCTGCTAATCAGCTCTTTTCTGTCTTCCACAAAATCCGTCTTATAGTCTACCAGTATCAGCCCATCTTCTTCCTCTATATACGCATCGATCATTCCCTGGATCAGCACCAGTTCATCGGAATCTGCCAGATCCATTTCCCTTGCCGGAATTCCAATCATAAACTGCTGTTCTTTATGGAGCCGCTTCTCCTTCTTGGCCTGAATCATCCGGCTTCCCAAAGGGCTTTGAAAAAATTGCCACAAAACCCGGGCATTTACTAATTTTCTGGCTTCTTTTAAAAAGCGCCTCTCTTCCACCAACTCATTTAGCCTTTTGGATATCTGGCCCGGTGAAAGAAACTCTTCTCCTAAAATCAGCTCCAATGCCCGGTGATATGCCGTTCCCCGTCCTGCCCCGCCAGGTTTTCTTGTATCTTTTTTCACAGTTTGCTCCAGATCCTTCACTCCGCCTTCTTCAGACAAGGTTTGTTCCTGCTCTGGCTGTTTCACTGACCTTTTTTCCTGCTCTTCCTGTTCCACTGTTCTTTCTTCCTGCTCTTCCTCTGCCATTTCTTCTGGATCCGGAGCTGTTTTTCCGGCTGTCTGAGGAAACAGCTCTGCTGCGCTTTCCGCTTCTTCTTCCTGGCTTTTCCGTTTTAATTCTGATACTGACATCATGGTATACAGTGAAACATCTTCCTGATACAGGTAAGTAAAATTTAACGCCTCATCCAATAGCTTTCGGTAATATGGATCAGGACTATGGCCTTCTGCCGCCTCAAACAGCATTTCCCTGGAGGATTGTTTTTCCATTTGATGCAGCACCTCCTGGCCTATTAATGCTGCTGCCGGAACTTTTCTTGAATCAATCGTTTCATCAGCCCTCTGCAGTGCCATTAAAATCCAGTCCAAATAGGAGCTTGCTCCGGTAAGTACTGTGAATGGAAGCGGCCTTAATGTTCCTTTTTTCCTTTTCAAAACCAGGGAATGGCTTGGATGAAGCTGCCCGCCTTCTGCCGCTTCCATTCCCCATTTTGCCAGCTTCGTTTCCAAATGCAAGTCAGTAGCCGTCATAATCAGTTTTTCCTTCGCCCTGGTCATTGCAACGTAAAGAACCCGCAGTTCCTCACCCAGACCATCCAGTTCTAACCGCCGCTTCAATACCTGCTTCTTTAAAGTAACACTTTTTAATCGCTGTTCCAAATCCAGGAAATCTGCCCCTACTCCGAAATCTGGATCGATCAGCAGCCGTCCATAAGCATCCTGCTTATTAAATTTCTTCCCCATTCCGGCTAAAATCACAATGGGGAACTCCAATCCTTTGCTTTTGTGAATGCTCATAATCCGCACAGTCCGCTCTTCCGATCCTGCTACAGCCGCTTCCCCAAAATCAGTTTCTACCTTTTTTAACCGCTCAATATACCGGATAAAGTGAAATAACCCCTGATAGCTGGTATTTTCATATGCTGCAGCCTTCTCAATTAAAAGATCCAAATTAGCCTGCCTGGTTTCCCCTGCCGGCATAGCCGACACATAAGCATAATACCCGGTTTCCCGATAAATTGCTTCCAAAAGCCCATGGATGGGAAGGATACCTGCCAAATAGCGGAAATGTGCAACCAGAGCATCCAGCTTTTTTAGTTTTCTCTGAATCCTGATTTTTATTTCATCTCCTTTTCCCCCTTCCTCCCATGACTCTGTCCGTTCCTCTTCTTCTGTTTCTTTTATCCAAAGCCTCCAGGCTCCATAAATCCCTCTGTCCTGCCCTTTTTTTACCTTCCGCTTGTGTTTTGCCATCATCCAGGCTAATTCTTCATCCTCCATCCCAACTATGGGGGAACGAATTACAGCAGCCAGTGGAATATCCTGAATCGGATTGTCAAGAACAGCCAGAAAGCTTAACATCGTTTCCACTTCTGTCGTATCGAAATAGCCGGCCTGGGATTGGGCATAAGCTGGGATCCCCTCATTCATCAGTCCGTTTACAAACAGCTCCGCCCATCCGGAAAGGCTTCTTAACAGAATTACAATATCTCCATACCTGGCTCTCCTGTATCCTCCAGCTTCCTTATCCCAAATAAGCAGTCCTTCTTTCGGATCCGTAAGCCTTCTGATCTCCTGAACCGCCAGCTTTACTTCAATTTCCCTGCTGGTAAAGTCCTTTGCCTCCTCATCCAGAGAGGAAAGCTCCCTGCTTCCCGTGTCAACTACGAAAAGCTCCGTTTGATACTGCCTTTCTGAAAAAGGCTCTGCTTCACACGGCTCTGCTTCCTGCCCTTCGACTCCCGGAATGCTTGGAAAAGAAGCTCCGGGATGCAGT
Source organism: Lachnospiraceae bacterium (assembly GCA_022796475.1). Taxonomy (GTDB): domain Bacteria; phylum Bacillota; class Clostridia; order Lachnospirales; family Lachnospiraceae; genus Caccovicinus. The sequence continues at coordinate 30,164 of JAAWIS010000003.1, forward strand.
GCCGTATCCTCTGTATACAAAATCCCCCCTAAGTTTTCCGACATAATCTGGCGAAATACCTGGTTAATGCTTTCCAGCACCTGCCTTCTGCTCCGGAAATTCTTTTGAAGTTCAATCTTTTGATATTTGCCTTCTTCTGTCCCATATCGTTTATATTTGTCCAGAAAAAGCTCAGGCCTGGCCTGGCGGAACCGGTAAATGCTCTGCTTTACATCTCCTACCATAAACACATTTGGCCTCCCAAACCGCTCTCCGGATATGGCCTCTAAAAGCTTTTCCTGAACCAAATTGCTGTCCTGGTATTCATCTACCAGAATTTCCTCGTAACTGGCGCTTATCTCATCCGCCACCTGGGAAGGCCTGCCCTCCTGGTAAAGGATTTCCAGGGCATAATGCTCTAAATCGCCAAAATCCACCAGATTGCGTTCCCGTTTGGCCTGCTGATACCGATCCATAAATGCTTCTGCCAAATCCAAAAGCTTCCTTACAGCCGGAGCACAGCCTCTCATAGCCTGCCAGATCTCATCCATAGTCTGGGAAGCGTACTGTACCCTGCATTTTTCTACCGCTTTTTTGGCCTGATTCCTGATAGCAGCAACAAATTCCTTTTTCTCCGGATCAATCTCCTTCTTTCTGGCAGCAGCAAGCCTTCCAAAGGATGCATCCGAAAGCCTTCGGCCAAGCTCTTCAAAATTTCCTGATTTTCCAATCCAATTTAAAAGCTCCCTGTCATCCCGGATTGCGGGAAGGTAGCTTTCCGGCCCTCCCGGCTCCTGGCATACCTCCAAGGCCTTTTCTAACTGCCGCCCCAGTTCCTCCATCTGCAGCTTCACATCCTGGAGAATAAATTTCATCCAGGGGCATTGGGAAGGATCCGGAATTTTTTCCTCCTCAAATTCCTTCCGGCACTGGCTCAGCCACTCTTTTGGCCATGGATGGCTGACAGAAAACTGGTGCACCTGGCGTATCACGTCCTCGATGCCGGAATCTGTTTTTCCACTTCCATAAGTTTCCACAAACTGCTCAAATTCTTCATCGCCTTCTTGGTAATGCTCTTCTAAAAGCTCCCCCATTACATCAGCCATTAAAAGAGTCAGTTCTCCCTCATCCCCCACACGGAAAGACGGATCAATGTCCAGGCCTGCATAATGGCTCCGAATTAAGGACAGGCAGAAACTATCAATGGTCTGTATCTGAGCATGAGGAACCAGTGCGGCCTGAAGGCGAAGCCTGGCCTGACCTGGATCTTTTTTTAACCGCTCTCCTATGGCTTTTCCTATCCGCTCCCGCATCTCTGCTGCTGCTGCGTTGGTAAAGGTCATTACAAGAAGCCGGTCCAGATCCACTGGTTCTTTCTCATCCGTTACCATTTTTACGATCCGTTCAACTAAAACTGCTGTTTTTCCGCTTCCGGCAGCAGCCGACACTAACAGATTCCGGTTTCGGCTGTCAATTACTCTGGCCTGATCCAGAGTCCATGCCATTTTCATTGGCAATCCCTCCTCCACTCTCCATTTCTTCTCCTGATCCGAAAGACTGCTCCTGATCCTGCAATTCCTCTTCTTCCGGTATGATTTCCTTCCAGATTTCTTCCGGCTTTAACTTTTTGAGTTTCCGGTATCCATATCCTGCCGTTTTCCTGTCGAACCCGCAGACTGCATGATACGGGCAGTAGTCGCATCCTGTTCGGTTTCCCTGCTTCATGGGGCGCATCACGATTTCTCCTTTTAAAATCTCCTGCCCCACCTTTTTGCACCGGCTTCTGACATAATCCCGCAGATAGCCGAACCGTTTTCCGCTGGCAACAAAGGAACGTGATTCCTGAATCAAACCGTCTTTCATAACTACCGGAATCACATCGGATTCCCTTTCTATCTCCTTATCCAGCTTTTTCACTACCTCTAAATCGCTGTTAACCAGACCATCCATTTTTAACTGCTTTTTAATCTTGGCTTCAATGACCTCTGGCGTCATTTCTTCTTCTTTCTCAATCATGGGATCGGAAATATGGTAATAAAACATCCCGGCCGGAATCACTTCCTTATCCGGATGACGGCGCTCCTCCATCTCCACAGCCGCATCCATATATACCACAAGCTGAAGCTGAAGGCCATAGTAAATAGCAGCTAAATCAAAGCTGGTGCTTCCTGACTTGTAGTCAATAATTTTTACATAAACATGGGTTTCATCCTCACTGAGATCCAGCCGGTCAATCCGCCCCTGTAAATGCAGCGCCTCATCCTCAGATAGAGCAATCTTCATAGCGCTTAGCTGATCCGCTGCTGAGAAGGATACTTCAAACCCGGCAGGACGAAACTCGCCCTTTTTCAACTGTTCTCCAAGGGCCCACATAGTTCGATCGGTGATCCTTGAAATCTGGCGAACCAGATAGGCATTGCGGGATGAGCTTTGAAGAATGGTGTTTCCGTAATCTTCGGCTGCCTTTTTTACGCTGGCTGCTACCAATTCCTTCCTCTGCTCTTCTGTAAGAGAGGTAAGGGAAAGCCCCTGCTTCCCTAAAGCTTCAAAACAAAAATCCAGGGACTGATGAAACAAATTCCCCATATCCACTGCCCCAAGTTCATATTCCCGGCGCTCCATCAGTTCCAGTCCGTAGCGCAGAAAATGGGAATAGGCACAGGCAGCATACAGCTCCAGACGGGTAACACTGCCCTCCAGAACAGTTCCATAAAGAGCCCTGGCGGCAGCACGTCCAATTCCCCTTTCCTGATAGCAGTAAGAAAATGCATCTGCTAGCTGTACCGCCTGCTGGCGGCAGAAAGGATGATGATACAAATAGGAAAACAACTCCATTGTCTGTTTTTTCCTGTCACCCTCTATCTCCCGAAGGCCCTCTGCTAAAAGCTGAACTGCCTCCTGTTTGGAATAGGGCACCAGATAAGGAGCAGCTTCTGCTGCCTCCTGATCTGAGGACAGCACCCTCTGGCTTTCTTCCCATATCCGTCCGTCGGGAAACAGATCGGCAATTTCCCTTATTACAGGAGAGGGCCGAAGCTCTTTTCCGCTTCCCGTATAAGATCCGTAAGTAATTACTAACTGATCCGACGGTTTTGTCAGCATCAGATACAGATAAAACTGCTGCATCAGCCCGCTTTCCTTTGCAGATGGCGCCAGCTCTACTTTTTTTTCTGCAAAAAATTCCCGCTCCTCATCCGTTAGCAGCCCTTTATTTTCCTTTCTCTGGGGAACCGTTCCTTCATTGGCTCCAATTAAATACAGTACCCGAATTTGATCCAGCCTGGTTCTGGTAAGATCCCCCACTACAACCCGATCCACCGTGGCCGGAAGAGTTGCCACCTGAATCTCCCCAAATCCTGCATCCAGAATTTCAGAAAACTCCTTCAGTTTCATGGGTTCATCTCCCAATAACCCTTTTAGCCGTTCCAGCAATTCTTCTGTCAGGCCGTATACCTGGCTGTACTCTTTTGCCAGCCCGCTAAACCCTTCTTTCATCAGCCGTTCCGACTTTTTCTGCAGTTTTTCTTCCAGAGAAAGTTTCTGCAAAAACCGGCTCAGTTCCTCCGCCATAGAAGCACCAGTGCCATCTGGTTTCTTAAGGCCCTGGCGAAGCTCTTCAAATACATCTGCCACTGCCTGACGGACCCTGTTCAATTGTTCTAAATTCAGTTTTTCTCCTCCCCGGTATGTCCGCTCCCATGAAGATGACCACCTTTTATAGCCCCGGATCCCCAATGCCTTCACATAATTTTCCATCCGGTCCAGTTCTTCCTGGATCTCATACTCTTCTTCTGACTGCTCCAGCAAACCTTCATCCAATACCAGCCCTGTCTTTAAGCAGCGAAATAAACTTTCATACGGAAAATCCATCCTTACCGTTTCTAAAGCCGATCGGATTAATTCTATAAATGGATTTGACAAAATACTTTTCTTATCATCTAAAAAATAGGGAATTTCTTTTTCCTGGAACTGTTTCTCCACTTCTCTTCCATAAGAAGGCAAATCGCCTGTAACCACAGCCATATCCCGATAGCGAAGGCCATTTTTAAGCCCTTGTTTTATCTTCCTGCACACAAGCGCTACTTCTTTTGCAGGATTTCTTCCCTGATAAATCCGGATTTCTTCTCTGTCTTTCTGTTCCTTTGGCAGATTCTCTCCTGCTCCTGTCCGATACCGGTGAAAACAGCGCTCCAAATAGGCCAGATCCGGACTCCTTTGAAACCTGGATTGCTGATTGTGATTCAGAAAGATATCTGATTCATGAGCCGCACCTGCCCTGGATGCACTGTCAATCATCCTGCAAATCATATGGCGGCTCATATAAAATAAATCCTCTTTCTTCCCCTCTTGGTAAACTGGCTCTGCAAGGTCTACTGTTACCGCTGCCCGCACCCGGCTGCAGATTCCCATACACAACTCCAAAATCCGGTACTGAACCGGCGTAAATCCAGTATATCCGTCCAGATAAATCTGGCTTTTGGAAAGCTTATTCCATCGCGGCAGTTCTCTGCAGCATAAGTCCAGCACCTCTTCTGCTGTGGTAAATTTATTTTGGATATAGTCCTGAAACCCCTGGAAAATCAGTCCGAAATCCTTCAGCTTCTCTTTTAAAATCGGTTTTGGCGCCTGTTCCTTAAGCTCGTCTAAAAGTTTTGGCGTTACTCCGTACTGATACATCTCTGACAGCAGGGATTTTAACTGATTGACGAACCCCTGCTGATTTAAATGCCTTTGGTAATAGCGCAGCTCTCCCTTTTTTTCTGCTGCCACTTTTCTGAGTATCATAGACTTTCCCATGTCGTCCAGCACGGTCAAGGTTTCAACCGCTAAATCTTCAAACACGCGGTAAGCCAGACGGTTAAAGCTTAATACATCCACATTGGTCAAACCATGGCGGGGGTGAAGACGAATCAGCTCCTTTTGCGTCTGCATGGTATACTGTTCCGGCACTAACACAAAATAACTGGTTTCCGGATGCTCCACAGACTCATGGATAATTTCCTCATAAAGATACCTGGTCTTTCCTGATCCGGAAGGCCCTAGTATAAATTGCAGTGACATATAACCTCCTACTATTTTGTAAAATGTATTCTCGGAGTTTCCTTGTGCTTTGCACGCAGCTTGCGTTGGCGATGGGCCTGCCTTATTTGGCGCGGCATCATCTCTGTCGAAATTATACCATAGATTTCCGTTTTATTGTACTGCCTCCTTGGCACTTTGAGGGACAGATGGAAGCAAAAAAATACTGTTCCCATCGTGATGAATCAACCTGCTGATTCGTCACAAGCCAATATCGTTATGGGAGCAAAGCATATGCCCCATCGCCGCAGGCGATTCTAAATGGGCATATGGGGTTACGTTCACAGAATGCCTGTGAACAGCAACACAAAAAGACTCGTTGTTCTAATTATCAAATCCCTTCATAGACTGTAATAAATCATTACGGAGGTTTCCCATGAGCGCCAAAACAAAAATCGTTGTCCTGCGTATGAAGGAGATCATTTATACTGCCATTTTTATTGGCCTTGCCATCCTTCTGATCGCCCTGTTCCTCATTATGTTCCGACGGGATAAGGAATCTGTCCAGCCGGAATCGTCATCCGCGGAGGCCAGTTATACTCCCGGCGTTTACTCCTCCTCTATATCCCTGGGCAATGGGCAGGTCAATGTGGAGGTCACCGTAGACGCAAACCATATTAATTCTATCACCTTAAAACCGTTAAGCGACTCTGTTGCCGCCATGTATCCCTTAGTGGAGCCGGCTATGCAGAGCCTGACGGAACAAATCTTAAAAAACCAGTCCCTGGATGCAGTCAGTTACCAGTCTGAGCAGAAATATACTTCTGCCATGCTGCTAAAAGCCATACAGTCAGCTCTGGATAAGGCTGCACAAACAGCTTCTCTGACTCCTTTTGTTTCATAAGGTGGTTAAAAATCCCGCCTTGCCGGTGATTCCTGATCCTGCTGCATTTTATTTGGTTCAATGGATGCTTATCATGTCTGCACCGGTTCTTTGCCTGCCGAAAAAATCAGCCTCAAGCAGACGCTTGTTCTGCCTGAGGCTGATACTTATTTTCTTTTTTTCCGGTTTTTCCAGGCAGTCCTGGCATCTTTCTTTCCCTGTTTTTTCTTTAAGCCGGAGGGTGTCATAAATTTCTCGTTATTGAATACCCACATATGAAGGAATAAGGTAGCAAATAATATTACAAGTACCGCTATTTGGCCCCAAAAGCCAATCAAAGATCCCTTCGTCAAAATAAAGCATCCTATGGTATCAGCAGCAAACAGCCACTTCTCTACCTTGAATACCTTCTGGAGATCATAGTCCTTTTCCTCCACCTGCTTTCCCATGAAAATCAGGAAATCTTTTCCCATAAATAAATCCACTGTTTCTGCAAGCCCTAAACAGGCGGCAAAAAAGAATAACATATCCATTGTAAATCCCCCTCGTGATCAAAGCTATATATGGAGCAGACAAAAGGCTCTTTTAAAAAAAGGTTCCAAACAGCTCTGCCGGCACATATGCCTTTACCTCAATTCCCTGATCAGTATACTCCTCTGCCAGAAGCTGCCCGGACTTGCGGATTGCCTGGATTTTTCCAGCGTCACTGTAAGAAAATATTTTTTCCAGATATACTCTCCGGCTTTTCAGAATCAATTCTAATACCTTTTTTAATTCTTCCAGCCCCTGCCCTGTCCTGGCAGACAGCTTTACTTGGTAATCAGAAGAAAAATCCCTTAAAATCACATCCTCCGGAAGCTGGTCAATCTTATTAAACACCGTTACCATAACTTTATCTTTAATGTCCAACTGCCTTAAAGTTTCATAAACTACATACATCTGCATTTCCATCCATGGGTTGGAACAATCCACCACATGAAGAATAATATCGCTGTATTTCGCTTCTTCTAATGTGCTCTTAAAGGCCTCAACCAAATGATGCGGAAGTTTATGGATAAAGCCTACCGTATCTGTCAGCAGAAGCTCCTGTCCCCCCTGAAGCTTTAAATTCCTGGTGGTAGGGTCTAATGTGGCAAACAGCTTATCTTCTGCCAGAATATTTGCATCTGTCAGCTTATTTAATAAGGTAGACTTTCCAGCATTGGTATAGCCCACAATAGCCGCAACAGGGATCCGGTTTTTCAGCCTTTGCTGCCTGGCTGTCTGCCGGTGCCGCTTCACATCCTCCAGCTCTGACTTTAACTGTCCAATCCGCTGATGGATCAAACGCCGATCCGATTCCAGCTTCGTTTCACCAGGCCCTCTGGTTCCGATCCCGCCTCCCAGCCTGGATAAGGAATTTCGCATTCCCACCAGACGGACAGCCCGAAACTTAAGCTGTGCCAGCTCTACCTGGATCTTGCCTTCTTTTGTATTGGCCCTGGCAGCAAAAATATCTAAAATTACCATGGTTCGATCAAGAACCTTTGTATCCAGAGCTTCTTCCAGATTTCTAAGCTGTGCCGGAGAAAGCTCATCATCGCATACAACGCCTGTAGCCTCCGTTTCCCACAGTTTCCATTTTACTTCCTCGATTTTTCCCTTTCCCAAATAAGTTGCCGGGTGAGCGCTTTCCCGGTTTTGAATCATAGATCCCACAGCTTCTGCCCCTGCTGTCTTTACTAATTGCTCCAGTTCCTCCAGGGATGCTTCCCCTTCATCCTGAGCTCCAGTGCTGATGCCTACCAAAAGCAAACGCTCTTTTATTTCTCTGTTTTCAAAATATTCTGCCATATCGTATCAGCCCCTTCCTTTTGGCATTCCGCACAATCGATCCAAAAGTTTCCATGTAATAGGAAACACCATTCGCAAGCGAAAACGGACAGGAATCGTTTTTCGAAGCATTTCATGCATGAATATTCTATCTGGTCTGTAAGAATGTAATCTCCCTCTGGGCTGCTTCATCAGGGCCATATTCTGCCACATAAGCTTCAAATGCTTCCAATGCATTTTTGTACAATCCCTGATATTCATAAATTACAGCCTGGTTAAAACGGGCTTCCCGGACTAATTTAGCTGTCTGGGGATCAGCAGGCATTTCTCCCAGGCCAGAACCAGTGCCTCTTAAAATAGCGCTTTCAAACGCATCCAGTGCCTCTGTATACTGCTGGTTTTCTAAAAAGCTCATTCCCATATTAAAATATACTTCCGGCCCGGCCGCCCCTTCTTCCATGGCAGCATCAAACAGCTTTTTTGCCTCTTCCTCACGGCCTGCTTCCAGGCAGGCATTTCCTACTGCCATTAAGGCTTCCCTTCTTCCAAAACTGCCTGTGTGGCTTCCCTTTTCCTGCTCCTTAGAATCTCCTGCTTCTTTTCCCTGTGGAGATGAAGTTTCCGCTGATGCAGCTTGTGATTCTTTTGAAGGTTCCTTATCCAGCAAGCCAAACAGACTGGACAGACCAGACTTTTTGCTTCCTTCCTTTTCCAGCCGTACTCCATCTCCATAAGCAGCTAAAGCACCATCTATATCACCGGATAATGCCTTCATAACAGCATTCTGGTAGAAATACTCCATCTCTTCCCCGTCAACCTCCAGCAGGACATCGTAGGTATGTGCGGCTGCTCCATAATCCCCCAGCATATATTCTGCCTCTGCCCGGTACTTTAATACATCCATTTCAAAGGATCCTACCTTTCCTTTGGATGTCTGGATTGCCTGATCAAAGTCTGTCACTGCCCCTGCATAATCTCCTGCATTTAATTTTTCAATTCCCGAAAGCCGAAGCTCCTTTTTGTCTGTCCCATCCTTTTTGCAGCCGGCAGCGCTGACAGACCATACCAATAAAACAATCAGCACTGCCGCCCATTTTCTTTTGCCAGATCCCTTCCGGAGCCTAATATTCTCCATCTTTCAAACCTCCTGTCACATCATATGTACTCTCAGAGTTTCTTTTCGCCTGATTTTGATTCTGCGGGTATATTGTATATACTCCAGGAAAGATTCCAAAAATACATCCATCAGACTCCGGTGCTTCCAAATCCTCCGTTCCTGGAATTACTGATATCATCGTCTTCTGTGAGCCCATATTCGGTAAAAACACCCTGAGCAAATGCCATGCCTGCCGATAATTCCAATGGTTTCTCTTTCTTTCCGCCATTTAGGATCTTGATAAAAATATGCCCTTCATTATCAGAAAAATAATAGTCGCTGTCAATGATCCCTACTGTATTATACATCTGAAGATGGTATTTAAAGCCCAGGCCGCTTCTGGGATAGATCTGCAGCACCCACCCCTCACACATCCGGACCCGTATCCCAGTAGGTACTATTGCCGATTCCCCGGCAGAAAGGGAAATGGGAAGAGGAAGGAAAAAGTCATATCCGGCACTTCCTGCCGTTGCCCGACAGGGAAGCTTGATCTCTTCATAAATCCTGCAAATCTCCTGATTCTCTGTTTCCTCTCCAAATGTGTTCTTCCAGTCCTGGATAAATTGTTCCTGACTTATTTTATAAAATTTTGCGATCCGTTTCATCTTCTTCCTTCTCCTCCTCTTCCAGTTTCATCTGAAGTTCTTTCTCCACCTCAGACTTGATTTCTTCCTCAAGCTCTGGATTCAGCCCCGGCAAATCTACGGTTGAACCGATACCGAACCGCCTTAAAAATTCTTCTGTTGTACCAAACAGCGCCGGCCTTCCCGGTGCGTCCAAACGTCCTACCTCATAAACCAAACCGTATTCAATCAGCTTATTTACCGCATGATCCGACTTAACCCCCCGAATCTTTTCGATCTCCAGTTTTGTTACCGGCTGGCGGTAAGCGATAATGGATAAGGTTTCCAGCATAACCTCCGTCAATACCTGACGTTTTGGCGCAGCGGCAACTTGGATCAGGTTTTCATAATAAACGGGCCTGGTACACATCTGAAACGCATTTTCCAGTTCGATAATTTGAAGTCCTGTCCCTTTTCCTTTCCGGTTGTATCTTGCCTGAAGACGAAGGGCTGCATTCCTGGCAGTAGGGCCATCCGTTCCTAAAGCCGCTGCCAACTGGCCCACTTCCACTGATTTTCCCATCGTAAATAGCACCGCTTCTGCCACCGCTTCCTGCTCCTTTTCATCTGTAACCGAAATCACAGACTTCTTGTTTTCTGGTTCCATTGTATGTAAATCCTTCCTTTTTCAAATCTTGGCGTAGAGGCAGGCATGGCTCACAAAAAGCCGGAAAACCTGGCCAAATAGTTACAGAATGCTTTCTTCTAAGCCCTCCAGATTCAGTTCCTCTTCCTGTCCTTCCGGCTCCAGCGTTTCAATCTCCATATCATCAAACAGATATTCCTGGGTCAGGGATATTTTTCCGATCTTCATCAGTTCCAAGACCGCAAGAAACGTTACCACTACTTCCAGCTTGTCCGATCCTGTTTCCAGAATCTGCCGAAAGGAAAATCTTCTGTGCTTTCTGGCAAAAGCCATTACCGAACTGACCCGTTCCTCCAGGCTGACTGGTTCTTTTTTTATGGTTCCAAAAGAGCTTCTCACCCGATCAACTTTATCTTCTTTCCGTTTCATCACCTGTTGAAAAATCCCCTGAAGCTTTGCTAAAGTTAATCCGTCTAACAACTGATCCAAATCTACCGGAGGTTCATATTTCGCCACTTCCGGAGGCACAGTAGGTGGTTTAAAAAACTGAATTCCTGCCAGATCTTCCAAATCTGCCAGCTCCTGGGAAATATATTTGAATTTTTTGTATTCCAGCAGGCGGGCTACCAGCTCTGCTCTGGGATCTCCTTCCTCTGATTCCTCCTCTTCCTCCTTTGGAAGGAGCATACGGGACTTAATATCAATCAGGGTAGCTGCCATCACAAGAAAATCACTGACCAGATTTAGATCTTCCTTATCCATATGGCTCACATAGTCCAGATATTGGCTGGTAATCTCAACAATCGGAATATCATAAATATTTATTTTATTTTTTTCGATCAAATGCAGCAGCAAATCAAGAGGTCCCTCAAAATGCTCCAGCTTATATGAAATTTCCATGGTGTTTCCCTGCTTTCTTCTGTGGAATCTGCTGTATCATTATCCCGCTGCGATCCCCATCCATTCTTAAATCCTTACCCTCCGGCTATCAGATTGATTCCGGTATCAATTTCAGTACCAGAACCTGTGGCAGGTCATTCAAACGAATATTAATCGAATGGGTTCCAAGTCCTCTTCCTACTATCATCCATTTTCCATCCTTAAAAAAGCTTCCGGAACACCATGGAACAAAAAACTGGTACTGAGGCGTCATTACCCCGCCAAGAAAGGGGAGCCTGATGGTTCCTCCATGGAAATGCCCGGCCATCGTTAGATCTGCCCCCCAGTTTCTGGATTCTGCAAAATACATAGGCGAATGAATCAATAGAATTTGAAACCGTTTCCTGTCTGCATGGCCTAACTTTTTCTCCAAATAACCCTTTGGCATCCGGACCGGTCTTTCTAACAACAATTTTCTGTAAAAAGCAGGATGAAGATCCACTCCCGACAAGTCGATCTCGCCAAATGGGATCCTGCGGTCCTTAAGCATAACAACTCCAAGCTTTGATGCTTTGCCCACAAGCCGCTCATAGCAGTTCCCATAAATTTCCCGTTCTCTGTAAAGCCGCATTTCATGGTTTCCCAGGCTGTAAAAAACTGGTGCAATTTTTGTCAGGCCTTCCAGAAGCCGGAATGGGGCTTCTAAATTTCCCATCCCTTTGCTTACCATCAAATCCCCGCCGATTAAAATCCCATCTGGTTTTTCCTGCCGAATCCCTTCCAAAAGCAGCCTGTTTTCTTTTCCAAATTCCTTATCATGGACATCGGTTATAAATACCAGCCTTTTTTCGCTGTGGATTTTTGGGGAAGAAATACACACTTCTTCCACTGTAAAATGATTTTTTTCATATTCTGAACGAAAAAATAACCCTGCCCCTGCTGCTGCCAGCCCGGCTGCCAAAGCACCTCTCATAGCGTCCCGTCCTTATTGATTCATTTATTTCTGCTTAAATACCGGATCAGCCGGGTAGGTTCCCACCAGTTTCTGCATGGTTCTGGGAACCGCATCCCTGGAGGTTTTCCAGTCTGCATCCTGGTTTTGATAGTCAAACTTATCAATAAACCAGTCAATATCTGCCTGAATCCGATTTAAGTTTTCCTCCATAAGCTGGTACAGCACCGGAACCACTCTCCCAGCCTCCTGAGGAGAAAATTCCCCTTGACAAGCCTGAAGCAAATCGGAAAAATGAGGGAGGCAAAATCCTTTCGATGCTTTTAGCTGATCTAAAAACTCAGGCTCTGTCCGGATTAAATGAAGAAATGTCCGAATAATTTTCCCATACGTATCTTCAAATTTCTGGCATACATAGCAAGTATGTTCCGAAGCTTTCATCCAGTTTTTTCCGTCTTTTTCTTCACCTGCCGCCTTAGCCTCAGACCCCTGGGATCCTTTCAGTCTGGAAAACAGGGAAGGTTTTGTATGATAAATTCCTGCCACTGGGGCATTTCCTTTCGCCTGAGCCACAATTTTTCCCTTAGCCTGGGCTGATAGCTGCTTTCTTACAAGCTCCATCCTGGTTTTTAAAATCCAGGCATTTCCCAGGGAATTCCCATAGTCATACATTTTCTTTGTATGGTAACGGCAAAAGCCTGCCTGATCGGTAGCTGCCCGGATATCATCTTCCATATAGGAAGCCCCCAGCACAAAACTTATGGTATCCTGCTCAATTTTCCTCTCCAGGTAACAGCAGGGACATTCATCATTTTCCTTCAATGCATCCATTACTTCTATTGTGTACAGCTTTTCCTTCATTTATCATTCCTTCTTCCCCTGAGATCATTCTCATATGTTCGGATCCCTAATTCTACCATTATACATGGATAAATGCTGCGTTGTAAAGCAAAAACGAATTTAGCCTGCGGAATTTCTCTGCTTCTGACAGGTTACTTCTTTGGAGATAAATTCCAGATAATTTGGGATAAATTTGAAAAAATACAAGAAATTCAGGTAATTCGCGTAAATTTATCTAATTTTGTCAAATTCTCTTTCCTGTTCGCGGATAATATGTTATACTGATTCTATAGGACAATATATTTTCGCAATACCAAATGACATCATGTGTACTGTAATCCCTCCGGCAATTTGCTGAACTAATGTACTCTAAGAGTTATTTGTGCCTGATTTTGTGAAATGACTTTTTGTCAGATGTACATAAATTTATACGGCGTATATGGAACGTATATTGATTAAATTTATGTGCGTATGACGGAAAATCAGCCGTAAAAACAGGTACAGAATAGATTCTGAGAGTGCATCTAACCTGAAAGGAGGAACCAAATGAAAGTATCACCGCAAACAGTAGCGCTAACTACCCCCATCTCCGTAGAGCCCACCGCTGTTATCGCAGGTTTTCCGGTCAGACCGGGACTGTTTGATACCAACGGCGCCATGGCTTTAGAAGATGGGGTTAATTTCACCATCCATACCTGCTATGGAACAAGCTGCGAACTTCTTCTCTTCCACTTAGGAGGAGATGAGCCTTATGCAGTGATCCCATTTCCTGAATCTTACCGGGTGGGAGATGTGTATTCTATGATTGTATTCGGTTTAAAAATCGAAGAATTTGAATACGCATACCGGATAGACGGCCCTTACGATCCAAAAAACGGACTGATTTTTAACAAAAATTCAATTTTACTAGATCCTTATGCCCGAACCGTTACCGGGCAGAAACACTGGGGCGTAAACAAAGAGCACTTTTATCATGCCCAGGTAGTAAAAGATACCTTTGACTGGGGCGAAATGCCACAGTCTACAAAAGAATTAAGCGATCTGGTAATTTATGAGCTTCATGTTCGCGGCTTTACCATTCATCATACCTCTGGCGTTACCCATAAAGGAACCTTCGCCGGGCTGATGGAAAAAATACCCTATTTAAAAGAGCTTGGAGTCAATGCTGTAGAACTGATGCCAATTTTTGAATTTGATGAAAATATGAACGCCCGGGAAATTGACGGCAAAAAACTTTTGGATTATTGGGGCTACAACACAGTAGGTTTCTTTGCCCCTAACACCAGCTATGCTTCTTCCAAAGAGCGGACCAGAGAAGGACTGGAGCTAAAAGAGCTGATCCGTGCCCTCCATGACAATAATATCGAAGTCATACTGGATGTGGTATTTAACCACACTGCTGAGGGCAATGAAAAAGGCCCTTCTTTCTGCTTTAAAGGGCTGGATAATAAAGTATACTACATGCTGACGCCTGATGGGAATTACTATAATTTCAGCGGCTGCGGCAACACCTTAAACTGCAACCATCCCATTGTCCATCAATTAATTTTAGAATGCCTTCGGTACTGGACCGTTAATTACCGGGTAGACGGCTTTCGTTTTGACTTAGCCAGCATCCTTGGCCGGAATGAAAACGGCTCTCCTATGAATAACCCGCCGCTTCTTCGCAGTCTGGCCTTTGACCCCATGCTTGCCAATGTAAAATTGATTGCAGAAGCATGGGATGCGGGAGGCATGTACCAGGTAGGAAGCTTTCCGGCTGCCAAACGGTGGGCTGAGTGGAACGGACGTTACCGTGACGCTATCCGGGGCTTTTTAAAAGGAGATAACTGGGAAGCATGGAATGCTGCCTGGAGTATTTCCGGATCCGGCGACTTATACGGCGGATTTTCACCAGATTATGACGGCGACTATGCCGGATATAATTCCTGCATTAATTTTTTAACCTGCCATGACGGGTTTACCCTTCACGATCTGTATTCCTATAATGAAAAGCATAATGAAGCCAATGGCTGGGACAATACAGACGGCGCTAATGATAACCGAAGCTGGAACTGCGGAATTGAAGGAGAAACAAATGATCCTGAGGTGCTATCACTCCGCCGACGCATGATCCGCAATGCCTGCGCTGTCCTTATGTGCAGCCGCGGCACTCCCATGTTCCTGGCTGGAGATGAATTCGGCAACACCCAGTACGGCAACAACAACTGCTACTGCCAGGATAACGAAATTTCCTGGCTGGACTGGAGCTTCCTTGAAAAAAACCGTGATTTATTTGAGTTTTTTCAGTTTATGATTGAATTCCGCTTCCAGCATCCGGTTATCCGAAAGCGGCTTCCGGATGCTATCTGCGGCATGGAACCGCTGCACACCCACAATATCAATGCAGCAGACACCACAATCCCAAGAGATGCCAGAACCTTGTCTGTCTGTTTTGCCGGTTACAATCCAGAAACCGGAAGGGATGATTTAGTATACGTATCAGTAAATACCTACTGGAACGATGTCCACATTACCCTGCCAAACCCCATGACTTCCGGACACTGGCATTTATATGTCAATACCTATGGTGACGGACAAAACCGATATTTCTACCGGGGCAAAGATGCCGTCCGGATTGACGGGGAATTTATTCTTCGTCCCCGGTCAGTAGCTGTATTTGCAGTTCGGTAAACCCGTTCTGCTAAAGCAGATATGGTGAATGAAACGTATGGCCGTCACAAAGCTGTTGGAAAAAGGGAGCCTTGCTTTCGCACTGCTCCCTTTTTATTCCCTATTTATCATAAGCTGTATTGAAACATTATGATGGATCTTTCATGCTGTTCTTATGAAACATTTGCAAAACCCTTTTCCAGATGCCAGTTCAGCAATTGCCTATGTACCCGATTTATGGCTGCCAGGCTCCGTCCGGCCCCACATAATATCCGTCCGGGGTTGTTGTATTGGTCAGCATACTGCCGTCCTCTCCCAAATAATACCAGTTCTCACCTGACTTCACCCAATTACTGGTAATCACATCACCGGACACCTCAATATAGTACCAGCTATCGCCGGTCTGCTGCCAGCCAGTTCTGATTTCAGACCCTGGCGCAGGTATAACCGGACATTCCTGAGCCGTTTGATCTGACACGGCTTCGTTTGATCCAGCGCCAGTTCCGCCGGAAGCTGCCAGTGCAAACCCATAATCCAGCATTGCCCGGGTATCGGTGTAGTGGGTCCCTCCTGCTTTCATCACCACTGCCACCAGACGCACCCCGTCCTTTTCCACACAGGTTACCAATGTATTTTTTGCCTTTGATGTATATCCGGTTTTCCCTCCTACCATGCCAGGGTAGTAGCGGGAATCGGTGGGATAATTCATCTTGTGCCCCATGGTAATCACTTTTGCCTGGCTTTTTAAGGTAGCCGGCATCTGGTATGAAGTTGTGGTGGAAATCTTTGATAAAACCGGATTGGCATAGGCAGCCCGTGCAATTAACGCCATATCGTAAGGCGTAGTTACATGAGCATCATTGTTAAGTCCGTTAGGATTTACAAAATTAGTTCCGGTACAGCCAAGTTGGGCTGCCCTGGCATTCATCTGCTGAGCGAAGGCCTCTGTGCTTCCTGCCATGTGCTCTGCCAAACCATTTGCAACTTCATTTGCCGACTTTAAAAGCAGGGCGTACAAGCACTGTTCTACTGTAAGCTGATCCCCGGCTGTCAGGTTAAGGGTAACAGCGCCGGATTCCAGATTTGTGGTAGCACGTTCAGAAAACGTAACTATGTCGTTTAAATTACAGTTTTCTATAGTAAGAAGCGCTGTCATTACCTTAGTGATGCTTGCCGGGAAAAATTGATTATGGGCATTCTTTTCAAAAAGGATCTGTCCTGTAGAGCAGTCTAATAAAACTGCCCCTTCTGCTTCCACTGTTGGAAGAGTCAGTACTGTTTCCCCTGCCTGGTTTTCGGTTCCTTCCCGGGGCTGTCCCGTTTCATTTCCCGGCTGGCCGGCTTCCACCTCCGGCGTCTGGGCAGTGCCGGAGCCTGGCTGCTGACCAGATACCATTCCTGCCGGATCTCCCGGCCATGTTCCCGGATAGCCTGGATTGAAACCGCCAGTAATTCCGGATGTGGTTCCAGTTAAGGGATTCGGCGGGATGTACTCTTCTCCAAATACCATATTGGTACATAATATACTGATCGCCACGCCAAGACAAAGCAATCTCTTTCTTTTTTTCATGCGTATCCTCCTCTATATTCTGTCCTGCACTCATTTCTTTCTTGGTCCAGTATAACATAAAATCCTGATTCTGTTATATTATTCTGCTTACAATTTTTTAACATTTCTATTGCAGAAGATTTCTCCCGGTGTACAGCAGGCTCAACTGGCATATCTGCCAAAAATTCTCCATAAACTAGAAAGAGAAATTTAAAACGGAGCAAACCATGAAACCGATTTCCCATATCTTCCTAACATTCCTGCTGACCTTCACTCTTACATTCCAGCCAGCCCTTTCCTTCCCCTCCCTGTTTTCTTCTGCAGCGGCTGCTAAAACAGCAAATACCAAACCGGACTTAACCGGACAGCCCCAGGATGCTGTTTTTGCCAATGCCCAGGTTTCGCCCTCCCTTGACAACGGTCCGGAAATCACCGCTCCTTCTGCTCTTTTAATGGAAGCCTCCACCGGGCAGGTTTTATATGAAAAAAATGCCGACGAGCCAAGAAGCCCTGCCAGCATTACGAAAATTATGACTCTGCTGCTGATTTTTGATGCACTGGAATCGGGAAAAATCCAGATGACCGATTCCGTTACTACCAGCGCGTATGCCAAATCTATGGGGGGATCCCAGGTTTTTCTGGAAGAGGGGGAGATCCAGTCTGTGGAAACCCTGATTAAATGTATTGTAATTGCCTCCGGCAATGATGCCTCTGTAGCCATGGCTGAATATATCGCCGGAAGCGAGGCCGAATTTGTTAAACAGATGAATGAGCGGGCTGCTGGCTTAGGAATGGAAAATACCCATTTTGAAGACTGCTGCGGCCTTACCGACTCTCTAACCCATGTTACCACTGCCAGAGATATTGCCTTAATGAGCCGCGAATTAATAAACCGTTACCCTCAAATTCACAACTACTCCACAATCTGGATGGATACTATCACCCACGTAACCAAGCAGGGAACTAAGGAATTCGGCCTTTCCAACACGAATAAGCTGTTAAAAATGGCCGCCAATTTTACGGTTACCGGATTAAAAACCGGATCTACTTCCTTAGCCAAATACTGCTTTTCCGGAACTGCAGAAAAAGACGGGATTCGGTTAATTGCTTCTATTATGGCCGCTCCTGACTACAAAGCCAGATTCGCAGATGCTTTAACCTTATTAAACTACGGCTATGCCAACTGCCGCATGTACCAGGATACTCAGATGCCGCCTCTTCCTCAAATACCAGTGAAAAACGGAAAAGAAGATATGGTTTCCTTAGTCTATGACGGCACCTTTTCCTATCTGAGCCTGAAAGGAGAAGACTTTTCTGCCATCGAAAAGGATCTGGTGGTTCAGGAATTCGCTGAAGCCCCTATTCAGGCCGGGGATCAGGCCGGTTGGCTCAGCTACCATTTAAACGGCACAAAAATCGGCCAAATCCCTGTCCGCTTTCAAACCAGTGTAGAAAAAGCCTCTTTCACAGACTATTTTAACGGTTTAATTCATATGTGGCTCCTGGGAAATGAAACAGCGCCTTCCGCTTCCCCTTTTTCCATCTCCCTTTCGCCTTAATTAGTCCCACTCTACCGGAGTCGGACGGTCCCAGTCAAATACATCCTCTGAACGGAATAAATCATCCAGCCTTCTCTTTCCGCTTCCGCCTTCCTGGGCTGCAGCAATATCCTGCCACATCCGGTAGCCGTCCAGGTTACGGCGACCCTGACGCAGATATGTGCTTCCAAGCTGTACCCAGTTCTGGCTGGAGTCTACATTGCAGAAATACCGGAATCCAACATTATAAAGATACGCGAAGCGCTCATTGTCAAAGCCATAAGAATGCCAGTCCGCAATATCTCCTCCAAAGGGATACAAAATAATATCCGTAGGGCCAATTAAAGACTCTACCTCTGTTTCCCATTTATCCGTATCTGCCCGGAAGTCTTCTATATCAATCGTTCCCAGATTGCGGTGCCCCCAGCTATGAGAGGCCAATTCCCAGCCATTGTCCCGCAGGCACTGTGCTACCGCTGTTGCCTGCTGGCGATCCGCTTCATAATTGGGATTCTTTTCCCGGTAAGAAGCCGCCGTGCGGTATCCTAAAATCCCTTCATATCCGGTAAATGCAATCACTGCCCTTGCACCTTTGTAGGAAAAGTCCGGATGCTCATTAATAAACTCTTCCAAAATGGGAACCAGATCATATGCTCCTACTGATACCGTACCGTCATCCATTATCATCTCACAGGTAGGCTTGCCGTCCTGACCGATAATAATCCGGCTGGCAAAGCCATCTCCATCCATATAAGGATAATAGCAAACATCATCCTGGGACATAACAATTGGTTTCTTCCCTTCCGGAAGCATAATTCTTCCCTTAACCATCTTTGCTCTGCCGTTTTCATCTTGCTCTTCATGAGCCATATCGTGAAGCCGGACCAAAACATATCCTCTGTTATAAAGCTCCAGCAAAATCTTGTCAAACTCGCTCTTTGTGGTCATAACCTGATTATAGCCTTTTGTATCGGAATCCCCATCAAAGGCTTTTTCATTATCCATTATAATCGAATGGAAAAATACATGAGGAATTTGATTAATATCCTGTTCCACTAAAGTGGTTTTAATAGATTCATAATTGGCGATTGCCGCTGCTGCTTCCTCAGAAGAGGCAAACTCGCTGTTTCCGGAAATCAGTGCAATCGCTCCGTCATAATCATAACCGGCCGCCAAACGCTCCGCCCGGGAAAGCAAATCCGCAAGCCGCCCTCCAGGTGTGGTAAGATCCGGTTCTCCATTGGAAGGATCCCCTTCATCCCCTTGCCCGGAAGACAGAATCAGTTCGGTTTCTCCCTCACCATCTGTATTTTCCCCTTCCGAAATTGTTCCTTCTGCAGGAAGGGATTCGGAAGATGATACCACATCGGTTCCTTCTTTTCCACTAAATAAATTTTTTACCCATGCGACTACGCCGCCTTTTTTCTTTTGTCCTTCCTCTCCAGCTTTTCCTTCCGCGCCAATCTCTATCGTTTCTGCATTCTGTCCGTTTCCTTTGAAATGGCCGTAAACCGAAATAGACACTGCTAACATTACAAGAAACAAGGCGCTGTACAGGATGAGCAGTTTGCGCTTTCGCCTTTGCCGTTCTCTCATCAGCCGATATCGGCGACGTTTCAAAATTGTTTCATAATTCGATTCATTCATATTATCTGTCCTTGCTCAACTACACCGTCTGTCAGAATCTTTTCTGATTCTTTCGTGTCCTTTCTTTTTTCTACTCATACCCCTGGTGTTCTGCTTTCCAATTATATCCAAAATTTATCGTTTTATGCCTCTAAAACTGTACATATTCCCGAATCTCTTTTGCGGGCTCGATACGTTCTGCATACAGAACTGGTCCTTTTTCTCCGTAATCCTTCCAAAACTCGTATGCTACTTTTGCCGTCACATGAACCCACTGTTTTGTTTCCAGATTCCTGGCTTCTCTGGCCTTGCAGACATAGCCGATAAATGTCATATCTGCCTCGCAGCAGGTCATAGCCATCCGCCCCGGCACAAAATAATTTTTTGGAAAATCCGGAGTTTTTAAAACCATTCCAGTAAATTCCACCATCTTCCCTTCATAACGTTTTGGCACATCCATACAATCAAAATACCAGATTCCAAAATCTTCCGGTTCAATCCGGATGCAGTCTGCATGTACATCGTAAGGCAGATCCTCTTCCAGCAGTTCCTGCTGAATTTCGCCTTCCTTATCCTCCAGAACAAGCTGTCCATTCTGACACATAGCGCGAATGGTCCGGCGGTAGGCCGTCAGCATTTCATCGGCAATTCCATCACAGCGATTGCAGATTACCAATTCTGAATTGCGGAGCATTGCTCCTAAAAGAGGTTTCATATTTGCAATATAAAGGTTTAATGTAGAACCGTCTAAAATCGTTACCTGCTGATAAATCGACCAGTCCTCCGGAAGCATAAGCTCATCCTGGTTCCACATGCCGTTCCATTCAATTAATACCCGTTCCGGATTATTAAGAAGTTCCAAATCTGTCAGATACTCCGGCGTAAGCTGCTTCCGGTCTTCTACATAAACTGCAGTGGTGTTGGTTCGTTCCAGCAATGTTTCCTCATACTCCCTGTCACCTTCCTCACAGATAATCAAAAGGGTTTTCCCTGTTGTCTGGAAATAGTCCTGAGCCATGGTAAACTGCAAAAACTGTGTCTTTCCTGCTTCCAGAAAACCATTAATCAAAAATACCGGTATCATATCGTCCTCTAACTCATAGTCTGCCATATCCTTAACTCCTGTCATGTCTGAATCCGATCCTAATTGTTCTGCTTAACTGCCATAGAAGTACTGCTTCCACAATTATGATTGCAGTTACTGTTTCCCAAAAGCCTGATTTAACTGATCTTCTTTAAGACGTGCGCCGATTACGCACACCTTTCCAGTGTAGTCCGGTTTTCCTTCCCGAATTTCATACTGCTCCGGAACCAGGTCAAAATACAGCCACGTTCCGGCTTCCTCTGCCGGAAGCATTCCTTTTGCCCGGAGAACCTCCCCAAAAGCAGTGGTTTCCGCCAGTTTCTCCAAAATCTCTTCCAGTTTTTTTCTGGCACATGGAACTGTAGTTTCCAGCCCCCAGCTTGTAAAAATCTCATCTGCATGATGATGGTGATCATGACAGCCGCAGTCACATTCACCATCGTGGTGATGATGAACATGACACGCCTCTTCGCCGTGATGATGGCCGTGACACTCTTCTTCATGGTGGTGATGGTCATGACACCCCTCTTCGCCGTGATGATGGCCGTGACACTCTTCTTCATGATGGTGATGGTCATGACATCCCTCTTCGCCGTGATGATGGTGGTCATGACATCCTTCCTCATGGTGGTGGTGATGATCTTGATACGTTTCCTTTACCTGTGCCAGCAAATCGGCCATCATGGTATCCGGCTTTTCGATAATCTCTAAAAGCTGAGATCCGGTAAGCTGATTCAGCGGTGTTGTAATAACCGTAGCTTCATTATTAAGCTCCCGAATCATGGCCACTGCTTCTTCTACCTTATTTTGATCTGCAATATCTGTACGGCTTAACACAATATTACCGGCATACTGGATCTGGTTATTAAAAAATTCCCCGAAATTCTTCCTATACATTTTACATTTTTTAACATCCACCACAGTAATGGAACTGTTAAGGACAACATCCAAATCTGCTGACACATCGCGGACTGCCTTCATTACATCGGATAGCTTCCCAACCCCGGAAGGTTCAATCATTACCCGCTGGGGCTGATACTTTGTAATCACTTCTGCCAGAGATTTGCCAAAATCCCCAACCAGCGAGCAGCAAATGCATCCAGAGTTCATCTCACGGATTTCGATGCTGGAATCCTTTAAAAAACCACCGTCAATCCCGATCTCGCCAAATTCATTTTCAATCAAAACTACCTGCTCCCCTGCAATGGCTTCCTCTAAAAGTTTCTTAATAAATGTAGTTTTTCCTGCTCCTAAAAAACCTGAGATTACATCAATTTTTGTCATATTATCGATTCCTTCTTTCTTTCCTTTCATCCAGAAGCGCTCTTTCACCCTGTCAACGGCTGCTTTCCTAACCGATTTCCTAATAAAACTGCTGTAATATGATATCGATTTTTATTTTGGCACAAAGAAGAGAGAAAGTCAAGCATCCCTGCAGGCCAGAAACGGCTTTCACTGTCCTGAGCATTCAGAATCCTTCCCGATCCTGCTATATAACGCTGCTATGCCCTGCCGGCTTCCGGTTCAATCCCAAAAAGCCGCTCTGTGTTGTTTTTTGCATGTTCCAGCAAAACTTCCTCTTCCACTTCCATACAGGCGGCCAGTTCTTTTGCCACATACCGGATATTTTGGGGCACATTTATCCTCCCCAGTCCCGGCACATTCCGGGGCGTTAAATAGGGCGCATCCGTTTCAATTAAAATCCGGTCAAGAGGTATTATCTTGACTGCTTTTTTCAGATCCCCTGCCCTTTTCGGATCGCAGATCCATCCTGTAATCCCAATAGAAAATCCCATAGAAAGATACTGCTGAAGCAATTTTAAATTTCCAGTAAAACAGTGAACTACTGATTTGCTGCAGATCTCCGGATGCTTCTTAAATCTTTTTATAAATTCATCCGCTGCAGACCTCTCATGAAGAAACAGAGGCTTTCCAAGCCGCTCAGCCAGCACAATATGCTTTTCCAGGCACCGGATCTGGTTTTCCCTGGAAGAAAACATCCGGTCAAAATCAAGGCCGCATTCTCCTATCGCCACGATTTTAGGATTATTGACTGCCAATTGTTCAATGAGCTCAAAATCCTCTTTTTTTGCAGAATCTGCATTATGAGGATGGATCCCGGCTGTTCCGTAAACATTATGTTCTGCCACAAACTCATGAATCATCTGATTTTCCCGCCTGTCAGTTCCTGTCAGGATGCAGCACACTCCAGCTTCTTTCGCATCCCGGATCACCTTTTCCGGATCTGGAAACTGGCGGCAGAACAAATTTAAGCCAATGTCATAATACGTAATCTTCATCATGGATCCCCTTCCCTGTTTTAAATAAATCTGCTTATTTTCTGCAGGTTTTCTTCTTATTTCAGTTTCTCCAAAATCTGGTCAATATCTGCTTTTGTTCCAATTACCATCAGATGGTCAACTTCCTGAATCACATAGTCAGCAGAAGGCATCATATTCATAGCGCCTTCCGGTCGCTTTACCGCTAAAATGCTGATATGGTAAACATTGCGCAGCATCAAATCTTTTAAGCTCTTCCCTACCCATTCCAGGACAGGCGGTATCTCATAAATTGAAAATTCATCGGTCAGCTCAATATAGTCGAAAACATGGTTGGCGCTGTAGCGCACTGCCAGTTTCTCTGCAATATCCCGATCCGGATAAATTACCTCATCTGCCCCGTTGCGAAGCAGGAATTTAGCATGGATATCACGGTTTGCTTTGCTGACCACATATTTGGCGCCCAGCTCCTTTACCAGGCTTGTGATCTCCAGGCTGCTCTGAAAATTCGTTCCAATACACACAAAACAAATGTCAAAATTTGCTACTCCTAAACTTCTTAACACCGTTTCATTGGTACAGTCGCCGATCTTTGCGCTGACCACCAGAGGAAGCATATCTTCCAGCCGCTCCTCTTCCTGATCCACGATCATAATCTCATTATCCAGCGCCGCCAGATTGCGGCATAAGTGCTGACCAAACCGGCCCATTCCTATAATCAATATTGATTTCATACCTGTTTCCAACCTTTCCGCCCTTTATTTTCCTTTTTTACAGGAACCTATCCTTCATTTTTCGTTCCGCCATAAGTAAAAGGAGATTCCTGTTCCCTATCCCACTGTAATCCGTTCCACTGGCAGACGCACAGGCGGCTTTTTCTTTGACTGAGTAAAAGCAAGAGCAGAAGATAAGCTTCCCACCCGCCCGCAGTACATCAGCACCACCAAGGCCAATTTCGAAACCGGAAACAGTTCCCTGGTGATCCCGGTAGACATCCCGGCTGTGCCAATGGCAGAAAATGTTTCAAATAATACATCTGACATCAAAAGGCCAGGCTGGAATACCACAATCCACACGGATGCAGCAATTGCCAATGCCAGATTAAACGATAATATAAGGCCTGCCTGCCGCACTGCACTGTCGTCCAGCCTGCGGTTATAAACATTCATGCCATCCGTCTGATTGACACTGGCACGGATGGAGAGAAGCAGCACTGCTAATGTGGTGGTTTTAATCCCGCCTGCCGTAGATCCCGGGCTTCCCCCTATAAACATCAGCACAATGGTAACTAATTTGCTTCCGTCTGTTAACGCCGCTGTATCAGTAGTATTAAAACCTGCCGTCCTGGCTGTAACTGACTGGAACAGAGAACTCCAAATCTGTCCCCCAAGCCCCATTTTTGCCATCACATGATTTCGCTCTAAGAGGAAGAACAAAACCCCGCCTCCCAGAATTAATACTCCTGTTGTTACCAGCACAATTTTTGTGTGCAGCAGATATTTCCGGAAATGAAACTTATGTTTTGACAGATCATCCCACACAATAAATCCAATGCCGCCTGCCACAATCAGACTCATAATGGTAAGATTCACCAGCCAGTCGTCATAATAAAATGTAAGGGAACTATAAGGCTCCCGAAATCCCATTAAGTCAAAGCCTCCATTGCAGAAAGCTGAAACCGAGTGGAAGATTCCGTAATATACGCCTTTTAAAAAGCCCAGTTCCGGCACAAAGCGAATGGAAAGAAGCAGCGCCCCCACTCCTTCAAACAGTAAGGTTCCCTGGACGATTTTTTTTGCCAGGCGCACCACACCGCCGATTTGAAGAGTATTCACACTCTCCTGCATCAGTCCCCGTTCCTTTAACCCAATCTTTCGGCGCAGAATAATTGAGAGAAACACACCGATAGTAATAAATCCAAGACCTCCGATCTGTATCATCAGAAGAATTGTCATCTGCCCAATTAACGTCCATTGACTCCAGGTATCAGCAGCTACCAGCCCGGTGACACAAGTAGCGCTGGTAGCCGTAAGCAGGCAATTGACAAACCCCAGGCTCTCTCCGCTCCGATTGGAAACCGGAAGCATCAATATGACTGTCCCTATCAGGATAATGCCGAAAAAACCATATGCAATAAACTGAGTCTGGGACAGATGATTTCTGGTTCCAAACCAGCATTTCAGCCAGGATGGAAGCCCCTTTCTTTTTCCCGTGTTTTTATTTTTTACCCAACAATTTAAAACATTTTTCATCTCCGTATCCTCCCTGCTGCCTGCCAGGCTGTAAACAGCAAAAAGCAAATCAGATTTACCACCACTATGCTGGCTCCTGCCGGAGTGGAAAAGGTATAGGAAAGGGTCATTCCCAAAACAAAGCAGCCTGCTGAAACCAAGCCGGAGGAGATCACCACTCCCCGAAAGCTTTTCCATACCCGCATGGATGTAAGCGCCGGAAAAATAACCAGGCTGGAAATCAGCATGGCGCCCATCATCCGCATACCCAGCACAATGGTAACTGCCGTTAAAACAGCAATAAGTACATTATAAAAACCTACCCTTACTCCTGTGGCCTTAGCAAAGCTCTCGTCAAAGGTTACTGCAAACAGCTTATGGTAGCAAAATACAAACAAACCGAATACAACGGCTGACAGCACAATACTTAGCTTCACATCAAAAGGACTCATAGCTAAAATACTGCCAAACATATAGCTGCTGATATCGGTGGTCATCCCTGTGGTCATAGAAGTTACAATAATGCCAATGGCCAAAGCGCTGGCTGAGATTAAGGCAATAGCGGCATCACTTTTCAGCCTTCCGTTTTCCGTAATCCGAAGCAGGAAAAAAGCCGACATCACAACCACTGGGATCGATACTGCCAAAGGCGACCATCCAAAGGCTATGGCAATGGAAAGAGCTCCAAAGGATACATGGGACAAACCATCCCCTATCATGGAATAACGCTTTAAAACCAGGCTTACTCCTAAAAGGGACGCACAGAGTGAAACTAAAATCCCTCCCACAAAAGCCCGGACCAAAAAAGGGTAGGACAGCATTTCTATCATAACACCTGTCATCTTCTGCCGCCTCCCCTCTTATTTTCTTTCTGGATTTCCTGGCTGTCACCTAAAAATTTTCTTCCTGCCTGACTATTCCGGTACTGGGATACGGTTCCGTAAAACAGTACTCTCTGCTGCAGATGAAGAATTTTGTTAGCTTGGCTTACCACATTCTGAATATCGTGGGATACCATCAATATTGCTACTTTTTCCTCCCGGTTTAATTTCCGTAAAATCCCATAAAATTCCTGAATTGCCGAAGGATCCAGCCCTGTAATCGGTTCATCTAAAACAAGCAGCCTGCTGGTAGCGCAAAGAGCCCTTGCAATCAAAACTCTTTGCTGCTGCCCTCCTGACAGCTCCCGGTAACAGTGATTTTTCAAAGGTGTGATTCCCAGGATTTCCATCCGCTCTAAGGTAATCCGTTTTTCTTCCTTTGTATAAAAAGGCCGGATTCCTCTGCGGCTTAAGCAGCCTGACTGCACTACTTCATAAACCGTAGCCGGAAAGTCCCTTTGGGCTGCCGTCTGCTGGGGGAGATATCCGATTCCTCTTCCCTTCAGCTCTTCCGCTATTGTCAGTGTTCCTGCAGTCGGCTTTAACAGTCCTAAAATCCCTTTCATCAAAGTACTTTTTCCGGAACCGTTTTCTCCTACAATGCAAAGGTAATCGCCTGAATGAATTTCCATGCTCACATCTACCACCGCATCATAATTCTCATATCCAAAATCTACATGATCACATGTAATCAGTGCACTCATATTCTGCCTACTCCATAATTCCGATTTCTAAATTTTTTACATTCTGCTTCATTAGCTGCAGATATGTGACGCCTTCTTCAAATTCTTTTCTGGTCACGTTATGGCAGGAATGAAGCAGCAGCGGCTTAGCCCCTGTTTCCTCTCCGATAATCTCTGCCACCCGATGGCTGGAAAGTTCCAGATAATAGACGGCTGGAAGCTGTTTGCTTCTTACCTGTTCAATCAAATAAGCAATGGTTCTGGCACTCGGTTCCGTATCGCCGGAACATCCCAAAAAAGCTGCCCTGTAAGAAAGCTGATACCGCTCTGCCAGATACCGAAAGGGGAATTTATCCCCTACAATGATCATATCCCGTTTTCGATTTTCAGTGACCTGTAAAAAAGCCTGGTCAAGCTCGTTTAGTTCATTGATGTACCTTCTTGTATTTTCCAGATAGAGCGCCTTATGAGCCGGATCTTCTTCAATCAGAACCTGGCTGATTGCTTTGACGATTTTAATTGCATTTGCCGGGGAAGTCCAGATATGTTCATCATACTCGATCTCCTTTACCTGCCCCGGCTCATAAGAAGAATGACGGTGTTCATGGCTGTCATGGACATTCTCTTCCATGCCTTCCACCAGCTCTTCTTCCAAAACATCCACAGATTCCATCATGCTGACAGCCCGAAGTTCCTCTGTTTCCAGCGATTCTAACGCCGCTTCCACCCACAGTTCCATTTCCCCGCCATTATAGAAAAAAATGTCGGAATCCTGAATCCCAATCATATCCGCCGGCGTAGGTTCAAATGAATGGCTGTCCATTCCCGCCGGAACTACCAGCTTTAAACGAACCTGGTCGCCGGCAATCTGACGCACAAAATCATAATAAGGAAATAACGTGGTAGTTACCTGCAGCCCCTCTGATTCCTCACGATTTAAGACATTTTCGCTTAGGTTTGTACCGGAATCCATCCCTTTTTGGCAGCCATTTATGAGCGCCCCTGCTGCAGCTATAAAAACCACAGCCAGCCATTTCATTTTCTTCAAACGATTCCTCACTTTCTGTCCAAATTACTGTCGTTTTATTTGTGCTGGCCTAAATCTTTACTGAAGTCCATTTTCCCGACTTAAAACGCCAGGTAGTCAGGAAAAAACGGCTTAGCTGATCTGCCATAATCCCCATCCATACCCCTAAAAGACCGAGTCCAAACACATAGCCCATCATATAGGAACCTAGTGTTCGAACCAGTGTAACGCTGAAGGTGGATGCAATCATGGTAAAGATCACGTCGCCGGCTCCCCGCAGGCAGCCCATATAGATAACCTGGGCAATCTGAAGGATTACGATCAAAACCATAAGCCTCATGATTTTCACACCCATATCTATAATTTCCGGTTCTTCAAAAAACAATCGATACAGCGCCCTTCCGCCTAAAAGATACACCATTGATAGGAACAGGGAAATCACATTCCCTATCCTTTGGCAGATATTTCCGTAACGGACTGCTTCATCCGGTGTTTTTTCGCCTAAACTTCTCCCAATCAGGGCTACCGCTGCCGCCTGCATTCCATCCCCAAAGGAAAAGGACACACTCATAATATTCATGCCCACCTGATGGGCTGCCATAGCATTTGTTCCTAAATTTGCCGCCATCACAGCCGTTGACATAAAGCCAATCCGCATCAGCACCTGTTCCGTAAATACGCTGGAACTGATTTTAACCATGCTTCGCACTGGTTCAAAAGACAGGCCAATCCTCTCCTTACGTACATATGGCATACTGATGAACCCATCTTTTAATAAAGATCGGATACTCATAATACAGGCAATCACCGTACCGAATACAGTAGCAAAAGCCGCTCCTTTAATCCCCAGGGCCGGAAAGCCAAAGTGACCGTTAATAATCAGGTAATTTCCAATCATATTCACCATGTTGGACGTTACATTCGTTTTCATGGCAATCCTGGTATTTCCTGCTCCCCGCTGAGCCGCATTAATCACCAGGGAAATAATATTAAAGAGCATGCCGCCCATAATCAGCCGGAAATACAAAACAGCGTCCTCATGAGTATCCTGGTTGGAACCGCAAAGAGTAATAATCGGTTCTGCCAGTATCACGCAAAGAATACTCACAGCGATCCCGGCTGCCACGGTAAATACAAGAGCTGCCATCAGCGCCTGGTTCGCTCCTTTTTTATCCTGCTCTCCCCGCCTTCTGGCTACAATAGCGGAAACAGAAACATTCAGGGCAATAAACAGCGCCATTCCTAAAAATTTCGGCTGAGTGGTAAGCCCCACTGCCGCTACTGCGGAAGCTCCCAGAGAGCTTACCATCAGTGAATCAATCAAACCTGCCAATGCTACGAAAAAGGACTCCAGCACAGAAGGCCATGCCATTTTAATGGCTGTATTGATCCGTTTCTTATTATCATAAATATACGATGTAATCCCCGCCATCTTATGCAACCTGTCTTTCTTTTGTATTCTTCTGCTTACTTTTTTGAATCATCCATTTTTAAGCGTGTCTGAAAATCACTTTTTGTCAAATGTGCATCCCCCGGAGGTTTTTGCTTTATAGGATGCAATTTCCTATAAAGGATTAGGGTGTCAAACGGGTGCGGTGCACCCGCTCTATACCATATATTGATGTGCAAATTTATTTGCAATAACAATATATGGTATGAGCGTAGCATCAAAGGTGCTTTTGACACCCTAATCCTATAAAGTAAAAGAAGGCGCTGGAACCTACGCTGACAAAATAAGGGACAACGATACCGCAAATTTAGGCGTACAGATGGCAGGAATGAATTTGCAAACACGCTTTAGTATAGCACAGAACTATTTTACTGACAAGGAAGAAGCTTATCTTCCTTTCCTCTGCCGTATCTGTTTTACTGCATATTTTCCGTTCTTCCTTGCCTCATAAGGCGTCATTCCAAACTGCTGCTGAAACCGTTTGTAGAAAAAATTCTGGTTCTCATATCCTACTTCCAGGGCAATCTCACTGACTGGCTTAGCCGTCTGGCACAACAGGCCAAATGCCTTTTCCATCCTCTGCCTGGCCTGCATTTCTTTAAAATTCAGCCCTGTATATTTTTTAATCAGCCGGCTTAATGCTGACGTAGAATAGCCAATCCGCCCTGCCAGTTCCCCTAAAGTTCCTGTCTGGTATTCCTCCTGAATATACTGCTTTACCGCCATAATCAGCATATTGGCATTCTCATCTTTCGATGGAACCTGTACCTTTTCCGCCATATTCACCAAATATAAAAACAAAAGGCCAATGGTAGCCTGATGGATATGTCCCAAATTGTACTGCTTATGAGTCATGGAAAAAATAATATTATCGATTAAATTTTGAATGCAGCAGTCATCTGCCGCAGGAAAGTACAAATATTGAGCGGCGCTTTCCTTCTGCTGAAGAATATTCATCATAAAATCCGCCAGGATATTGCCTTCTCCCACCATCTGCTTTACCTGTTTGAAAAACTCCGGCATAATAATAAAATTAACAGCAAGATCACTTTCTTTGCAGGCCAAAATCTCATGCTGCACATACTGGTTCATCAAAAGCATTTCGCCTGTATAAATCGTAAGCTTCTCTCCCTGTACTCTGTGGGTGACAGAACCGGAAACCACATAGAAAAATTCCACATAATTATGGGTATGAGGCGGAAAATCAATAAAACGGGTATGTTTGCGAATCGTAATCATCTTATCCGGATCCAGAAGTTTTTCGTGCTCTACAATAAACCGGAACGGATCCGGCTTTCCATAGATCCCCCGCTCCACCTCCTGCCTGCCATCTAAGATGGCCTGCTCCTCCGGCGTAATTCGTTTCAATCGGTTTATTTCTTCTATATTCATATAACGCCCTTCCCCCTGATGATCCAAGCCGAAATGCTGTATCCGGCAAAAAACAATGATAAAGCACATTCCAGGTCTAACTATACTATAAATTTCCGGAAAAGAAAAGTATGGAAAAGCAAGGAAACAGCCCATAAAAGGACTCCAACATGTATGAAAGCGGTTCCTGTGAACCCTCCGGGGATGTGCAGAAAACGGATATGGAAGATGTCGCTTCGCCACTCGTTTTCCCACGGGGCTGTCGCATTAAGAAAGATGATACAAGATAAGCTAGTTTGAAACACCCTTCCATACTATATCTTGTATATGTTTTACTTAGTGCGACAGCCCCTTCATAATAACAAAAAATGTCAGTCCCTGCGGCAAAAAGTGTCATTTTTTATTTTCTTTCGTTCCGTTATATTGTAATTATCAGCATAACCGTAAAAATTCCGGCCGGCTGCTGTCTGTAACAGTAAGAGTGTCAGCAATTTACCGGCAAAAGCCAAAACGGTTTTCACAGTTATCTCCCTCAGCAAACAAGGGCTGCAGGCCTTTTATTCACTGAGGACAGGATCCGATAAGGAAAGGTGGTAATTGATCATGACCTATTATTTAGCAGTAGATATTGGCGCCTCCTCTGGCAGGCACATCCTTGGCCATGTAATGGAGGGGAAAATTATCCTGGAAGAAATCTACCGGTTTGACAACCTGCAGATCCGGAAAAACGGCCATGACTGCTGGAATGTAAACGAGCTTTTCAGCCATATCATAATGGGAATGAAGGCCTGCCAGAAAGCCGGGAAAATCCCTTCCTTTCTGGCAGTCGATACCTGGGGAGTGGATTTTGTTCTGCTGGACAATAACGATACAATAATCGGTGATGCCGTAGCTTACCGTGACAGCAGAACCCAGGGTATGGACAAACTGGTAGCCGAAACAATCTCCGCTGAAACATTATATCAGCAGACAGGAACCCAAAAACAGCTCTTCAACACCATTTACCAATTGGCTGCTCTTAAAAACCAGTGCCCGCAGCTTCTTGAGCAGGCAGAAAGCCTGTTAATGATTCCGGACTATTTC
This sequence comes from Lachnospiraceae bacterium, assembly GCA_022796475.1. GTDB lineage: Bacteria > Bacillota > Clostridia > Lachnospirales > Lachnospiraceae > Caccovicinus. The sequence goes on from JAAWIS010000003.1 coordinate 62,347, forward strand.
CATTTTCTGCTCACCGGCGTAAAAAAGCAGGAATACACCAACGCCACTACCAGCGGCCTGGTCAATGCCTGCAAGAAAGAGTGGGATCTTTCCCTTATCGATGCCTTGGGCCTGCCCAGGAAGCTTTTTGACAAATTATCTATGCCAGGGACAGTTGTCGGCAGCTTAAAACCAGAAATCTGCAAAGAGGCGGGCTTTTGCTGCCAGGTGATTCTTCCGGCTACCCACGACACCGGAAGCGCCTTCCTGGCTGTACCTGCAAAAGATAATCAGGCTGTATACCTTTCCAGCGGAACCTGGTCCCTTTTAGGCACAGAAACAGCAAATCCTATTACTACTGAAGAAAGCCGCAGGGCGAATTTTACCAACGAAGGCGGCTACCATTACCGCTTCCGCTACTTAAAAAATATCATGGGGCTTTGGATGCTGCAGAGCATCCGCCGGGAAATAAACGGTGTAGACTATGTGGCAGGAAAAGAAGGGCCTGGCAAAGAATCCAGCCAGACAGGAAACTCCCCTTCAGGCCGGGAACTTCACACAAATCAGTCAGAAGGGGCCAATTCTGCTAAAATCACCTTTCCGGATATGATTGCCCTGGCAAAGGAAAGGGAGTCCTTCTCTTCCGTGGTTGATGTAGACAATCCTTGTTTCCTGTCGCCAGACAGCATGAGGGCAGAAATAAAAGCATACTGCGCCCGCACGAACCAGCCTGTTCCCCAGACATTAGGAGAAGTGGTTCAGTGCGTTTATAAAAGCCTTACCAGGCGCTATGCCGAAAGCATCCGGAAACTGGAACGCTTAACTGGAAATTGCTACACCAGCATTAATATAGTAGGAGGCGGCTGCCAGGATTCCTACTTAAATAAAAAGATAGCCCAGGCAACCGGCCTTACCGTATATGCGGGGCCGGTGGAAGGAACTGCTCTTGGCAATCTAATCGTTCAAATGCTTCATGCAGGAGAATTTTCCGATTTGCAGCAGGCCAGAAATGCAATTAAGCAAAGTTTTGAAATCAGGAGGTATGATCATGAGTAATTACGAATACGCGAAAACAAGCTACGCAAAATCAGGCGTAGATACAGAGCAGGCTATGGCCACTTTAAGAGCTGTTCCTGTGTCCCTTCACTGCTGGCAGGGCGATGATGTGCTTGGTTTTGACCAGAAAGGAGCAGGCCTTACAGGCGGAATCCAGACCACTGGCAATTATCCTGGGCGGGCATCCACCCCGGCACAGCTTATGGCTGATCTGGATCAGGCCCTTTCTCTCTGTCCCGGCACTAAAAAAATTAATCTCCATGCATCCTATGGAATCTTTGAAGATGGCAAATGGGTTGACCGGGATCAGATTGAACCGAAACATTTTTCCAAATGGGTTCAGTTTTGCAAAGAGAGAGGCCTGGGAGCTGATTTTAACCCCACCTTTTTCGGCCATCCTAAATGTGATCCTCTAACCCTTTCCAGCCCTGACGAAAAAACCCGGAAATTCTGGATCGATCACGGCAAAGCCTGTATCCGGATTTCCCAGTATCTGGCAGATGAACTGGGGCAGCCCTGCGTGATGAATATCTGGACTGGAGATGGATTTAAGGATATTCCGGCAGACCGCAAGGGCCCCAGGGAACGCTACCGGGATTCTATTGACCAGATTTTATCGGAACCCTACGATTTTACTAAAGTAAAACCTTGTGTTGAGTCTAAAGTATTTGGTATCGGCGTAGAAGCCTTTACAGCGGGAAGCAGCGAATTCTCCCTCCTTTATGCAGCCATGAACCGTGATAAATGCATACCTTTAATGGACAACGGCCATTACCATCCCACAGAAGCAGTTTCTGACAAGATCCCGGCTCTGCTGGCATTTTTCCCAGAAATTGCCCTTCACATTACCCGCCCTATCCGCTGGGATTCCGATCATGTAGTGCTGTTTGATGATGAAACAAAGGAAATCTGCAAAGAAATTGTCCGCTGCGGCGGTTTGAACGGTTCTGTCAACATAGCGCTGGACTATTTTGATGCTTCCATTAACCGGATTGCTGCCTGGGCTGTCGGCTACCGCAACCTGCAGAAAGCTTTGCTGTCTGCGCTGCTGACTCCCCATGAAGACTTGAAACAGCTTCAGGATGAAAGCAGCTTTACAGAACTGATGATTCGCCAGGAAGAACTAAAAACTATGCCTTTTGGCATCGTATGGGATGAATACTGCCGCCGCTGCGGCGTACCGGCAGATGGGGAATGGTTTTGTGAAGTAAAAAAATATGAAGCCCAGATTCTGGAAAATCGTTAACTGCTTCGCTGGAGGGCAAAACTGCCAAAGCAAAACAGGACAAAAACTATGGATAACTAATAAAGAAAGGGTTGGAATCAAAGATGAATGTATTAGAAACGTCAGTAATGCAGGGATTTATACGGATGGCAGACGACGGATGGCAGCAGGGCTGGCATGAGCGAAACGGCGGAAACTTAACCTACCGGATGAAGCCAGAAGAAGTAGAACAAATAAGGGAGGAACTTCAGGATAATCAGCCCTGGCAGGATATCGGCGCTTCTGTTCCGGGACTTTCCGGGGAATATTTTATCGTAACAGGTTCCGGGAAATATTTCCGCAATATTTCCCTGTTTCCGGAGGATTCCTGCGCTATTATTGAGATTGATAAAGCAGGGGAACGCTTCCGCATCTGTTGGGGGCTTGCCGGCGGAGGACGGCCAACCTCAGAGCTTCCCTCTCATTTGATGAATCATGAAGTTAAGAAAGCTCTTACTGGCGGAAAGCACCGTGTCATCTACCATGCACATCCTGCAAATACCATTGCCTTAACCTTTGTTCTCCCACTGGAAGACCAGGCATTTACCCGGGAACTTTGGGAAATGGCTACAGAATGCCCCGTAGTATTTCCCGATGGGATTGGTGTCGTTCCCTGGATGGTTCCAGGCGGACGTGACATTGCCGTGGAAACTTCCAAGCTGATGAAACAATACGATGTGGCTGTTTGGGCACACCATGGCCTGTTCTGTTCCGGGGAAGACTTTGATTTAACGTTCGGCCTTATGCACACCGTGGAAAAATCTGCCCAAATCCTGGTAAAAGTCCTGTCTATGACAGGAAGCAAACGCCAGACCATCCAGCCTGATGAGTTCCGCTCCCTGGCAAAGGACTTCCATGTAACACTTCCGGAAAAATTCTTATATGAAAAGTAGGAAATTATGTTATAATGCAGCGGCCTGAAAAGCTGCTAAGGTCCGCAGCGGGGAGGCATATCACAACGTCACCGCGCTCTCGCTGCTGAACAACTGATACAGTTAGTACACCGCTGCACCTATACCGAATGATACTGTTAACCACGCAAAAGAAGAGGAAACTATGGAACGATATGCATGGAAAGGCCGGATTCTTCCGGGAAAGCAGGAAGAGTATAAACGCCGCCACGATCAAATCTGGCCGGAAATGAAGCAGGTGCTTAAAAAGGCCGGGATTTGCCGATATAGCATCTGGATGGCTGGCGATGAGCTGTTTGGATATTATGAATGTGAAAAAGGAATCGCCTATGCATCTAAAATCCAGGCGGAAAGTGAAGTTGTGGCACAGTGGGATGAATATATGAAGGATATTCTGGTGATGGAAAAAGATCCCATTACCGGTGCGCAGCCTTTGCTGGAACAAGTATTTTGGCTGGAATAACTTAAAATAATGAAAGGTTGGCTGGTTCTGTTTTGCTCAGGAGCGGACAGAAACGAAGCAAAATGATAACAAAAGCGCCCCGTCCCGGACAGAGGGCTGCTGCAAAATTCCACATTCCTGCAATATATAGCAGATATTATTTATCCAGGTTATATATTGTGTGGTTTTGGCCGTTTTGCAGCAGCTCTTTTTATGTTTACCGATTATCCTCCATTTACCCTCTGTGAACACGGACTCTTTTTTCAGAAACCGGGCGGGATTTCATTCAGTAAATTGTCACAATTCTTAATTATTCCTTTCAAATTTTATCCGTCAAACCGATCCAGAAAGCTCTCTTCCCGTTTATAATCTTATCCAATAAGTACAATATAGTTTGAAATTTTCTAATTCATGTCAATCAAGAAGTAGATTTGATTTTTTGAATATGGTACAGTTTAGTTATAGAAAATGCTTAAGCGCTTTCCAGTTTTTTCGGAAATACACTGTATAATCTGTATAAAAATACCATGGAATTTTATATAGATTGCAGAAAAGAAAAGGAGAATGGTAAAATGAAACGTTGGAAAAAAACGCTTGGAATTGCTGTAAGTATTGCTGGCATCCTGATCGTTGGGGCAACCTTTTTTTCCGTAGCAGGAACCTCCGGAGAAAACACAATGGAAATTCGCCTGGCCCACAATCAGGCAGCCGGTTCCGAAATTGCAGATTCCATCGCAAAAATTGCTGAATTTGCTGCTGAAGATCCCAGTCAAAATCTTAAAGTTTCCATTTACGCAAGCGGCGTGTTAGGAACGGAAAAAGAGGAAATCGAGATGGTTCAGGCCGGTGTGCTGGATATGGCTAAGGTAAGCTCCAACACCCTTGGACAGTTTAAAGATGAGTACTCTATTTTCGCCGTACCTTATCTGTTCCAGAGCCAGGAGCACTACTATGACGCCTGTGAAAACAGCCAGAAGGTAAAAGAACTGTTTCAGTCCACAGCAGACGACGGCTATATTGCCATTGGCTACTATGCCAACGGCTCCCGGAATTTTTATTTAAAAGAAGATATTCCCTGTACGGATCCTTCTGTATTAAAAGGGAAAAAAATCCGTTCTATGCCCAGTTCTACATCCATGGATATGATTGAGCTGATGGGCGGTTCCCCGGTTCCCATGGCCGGAGGAGAAACTTACAGCGCCCTCCAGCAAGGAATCGTAGATGGGGCTGAGAATACGGAATTAGTATTAACGGTAGACGGCCACGAAGATCTGGTCAAGGCTTATACTTACACAGAACATCAGTATTCTCCTGATATTTATATTATCAGCACAAAAACCTGGAACCGGTTAACCGAGGGGCAGAAAAATCAGTTAGTTACTGCCATCCAGAAAGCCAATGATAATTTTAAAAACCTTTACAACGGGATGATGGCTGAGGCGATTGAAGAAGCAAAAGAACACGGGGTTTCCATTTACCGTGATATTGATAAAACTGCCTTTATCCAGGCAGTCCAGCCTGTCCATGAAGCATACTGCGCCAAAGGCGACAGCTACCGGGCTCTGTATGAAGATATTCAGAAATATGCACAGTAGGAGGATACCATGAAAATATTGGATAAAATTTTGGAAACCGTATTAGGCCTGATGGTGGCCATAATGGTTCTTGGCTGCTTCTGGCAGGTATTTACCCGGTTTGTTTTAAACAGTCCCAGCAAATACACGGAAGAACTTCTTCGTTATCTGTTAATCTGGATGACCATGATTGGCGTTCCTTACGCCTTTGGAAAGGGCCGCCATTTGTCCATTAACCTGGTAACCAGGGGTTTTGGGGAAAAAGCTTCCCTGATAACGAAAACAGGGATTGAGATCCTGGTTCTGTTCTTAAGCATTTTTGTTATGGTTGCAGGAGGTTTTATGGTAACCATGAACTCTGCCGGGCAGATCTCTCCGGCCCTGCATATGCCTATGGAACTTTACTACGCCTGTGTGCCAATCGGCGGCGTGCTGATGGCTCTTTATGGGCTAAACCATCTGATTACATACTCCAAACAGTGGAAGGAGGCAAAATAAATGGAAATACAGGCAGCGGTTGTTCTTGTAATTGTATTTTTCCTTCTGTTAGCTTACGGCACGCCCGTATCTTTCAGCATTATCAGCGCAGCGCTGATCACCATAATCATGTTTTTAAGTCCTAATTTTGGAATGTTTATTTCCGCCCAGAAGCTGGTAGGCGGCATAGACAGCTTCTCCCTTTTGGCTGTGCCCTTTTTCATCCTGGCTGGCCTCTTAATGAGCAGCGGCGGCATTGCCAGACGGTTAATTAATCTGGCTCTGATGATATTGGGACGGGTTCCCAGTTCTCTGGCCTTAACCAATATTGCAGGAAACGCTATGTTTGGCTCGATATCCGGTTCCGGCATCGCCGCTGCTACAGCGATTGGCGGTGTCATGAACCCTCTTGAAAAAGAACACGGCTACGATGAAACCTTTTCCGCTGCAGTTAATATTGCTTCCGCACCGGTAGGACAGTTAATTCCTCCTACTACCGCCCCCATCATCTATTCGACAGCCGCAGGAGGAATTTCTGTAGCCGCCCTGCTGATGGCCGGTTGGATACCAGGACTTTTGTGGGCTGCCCTCTGTATGATAGTTGCCCTTGTCTACGGAAAAAAACACGGCTATGTAATTAAAAGGGAGAAGCTGACGGCGGCAGCAGCCGGAAAAATCATATGGGAAGCAGTGCCCAGTTTATTTTTAATTGTCATTATTATCGGCGGCATCCTGTCCGGTTACTTTACCCCTACGGAAGCCTCCGGCGTGGCAGTGGTTTACGCCTTCATCCTGTCCGTATTCATCTACCGAAGCATTAAGCCTTCAGAGATTATGGGGATCTTAACAGAAACAGCGGTAATGACCACGATTGTTATGCTGATTATCGGAGCATCTTCCGTTTTAAGTTTCGTCCTTTCCTTTACCGGACTGCCTCAGGCTATCAGCTCTCTGCTTTTAGGGATTTCAGACAATAAGATCGTGATTCTTTTGATTATCAACCTGATCCTGCTGATCGTAGGAACCTTTATGGATATGGCTCCTGCCCTGCTGATTTTTACCCCCATTTTCCTTCCGGTAGTAAAAAGCTTGGGAATGGATCCCATCCAGTTCGGCATCATGATCATTATGAACCTGGCTATCGGAACCATCACCCCGCCTGTAGGAAGCGTCCTCTTTGTAGGCTGCAGCGTAGCCAAACTTCCTGTGGAGGACGTAATGAAAAAGCTGGTGCCCTACTTTTTGGCAATCCTCCTTGGCCTGATGCTGGTAACCTTTATCCCGGCCTTCTCCATGTGGCTGCCGGGAGTGCTGGGACTTATATAGCCTTCCCATAAGTCCTTTCACAACCAGAGTGTATCTGAAAATTGCTTTCCGTCAGATGTGCCTTCTGATTCGCGGAAGGTACAGATGGCGGGAATGAATTTTCAGACACGCTCTAGTGTTCTGATTTAAGGATGCTCCGTAAAAATTACGGTAGGCTCATTGGTATAAGTAACGGTATTTAAAGTTTTTCGGTATTTTAAGGGGGAAAGGGTCATATACGTTTTAAACATACGTTCAAAATAGGTCAGGCTCTCATAACCCAGGGCATGGGCAATCTCAGAAATGCTCATATCCGTTTCCTCCAAATACCGTTTTGCCTTTCGGATCCGATGGATATTGGTGTATTCACTGATGGTATAGCCGGTCACTTCTTTAAAAATCCGGCAGATATAAGATTTGCTTAAGTAAAACTTGTCTACCAGTTCATCTAACGTAACCGGACGCTCACAGTTTTCCGACAGGTAGTCGGCAATCCCATAGGCTGCCTTGTACTTGGGATTCTCGCTGTCATTTGGAATCTCCTGCTTCTGCTTTCGGATAAACGCCATCAGTTTAAAAAGCCAGGATAAAAGCTCTAAATCAATTCCTGTTTTATAATTGTGGTCACGGGCTGTTAAGGCATGGCGCACTGTGCGGAACAGCGTCAGTATCAATGCCTGCTGTTCCCGGTCAAGATGGTAAACACCGTAATAATCATCGAAAAACCGCACAAGCTGAAGGGATGGGTAAAGCTTATCATAGGCCTCCATCTTCCAGCGGGATACGTAAAGGATAATTCGGTTATGACCTTCAGTTGAACCAATAACCGATTTGGTCATATGGATTAAATTGGAGTTCACCAGGATCAGATCGCCTGCCCGGGCAATATACTCCCGGTTATTGAAAAAGAATACCCGTTCCCCTTCCACAATGTAGAAAATTTCATATTGGGTGTGGAAATGTTTCACCCGCATATCAAATTTTCCGTAACGAATCATCTGTTCCAGGGAAAGGCCGTCCGTTTCGCCAAAATACGTTACTTTTTCCATATTAAAGCCTTTCTGTACATAAGGATAAAACCGCGCTTAAATGCCATAAGAAATTACCATACAAACACTGTAAAAACGTGATACGAAACCATGATAAATACATAACCGGTAATCATCCGAATTACCATCATTATAACGTAAATGAGGGAAAAAATGAAGCAAATTAACCAAAAGGAATTAGAAAAAAAATTAGATCTTGTTATTAACAAACTGATGAATTTAGGCGGCCCGGAGGATGAGCAGGAACTGGCTGAGGGCGGTGAAAAAATTGGCTTTTTCAAGCGTGACTTCGGAATCCACGAGTGGGACTGGCCTCAGGGAGTAGGACTTTACGGCCTGCTAAAAATCATGAAAATCCAGCAGAACGATGACTATCAGGATTTTTTGTACCGCTGGTTTAAAGATAATATCAGTGCCGGGCTTCCGTCTAAAAACATAAATACCACTACTCCCCTGCTGACCCTTGCCGAGCTAAATGAAAGCTACCGCGATGAACAGTTTGAACAGCTTTGTTTAAAATGGGCGGACTGGCTGATGTGCTGCCTTCCCAGAACAAAAGAGGGCGGATTTCAGCACGTAACAAGCGCCAACGGGGATCGCCAGGGCGTCCGGCTAAATGAGAATGAAATGTGGATTGACACCTTATTTATGACGGTTCTGTTTCTCAATAAAATGGGGCAGAAGTATAACCGGCAGGACTGGATTGATGAGAGCATCCATCAGGTGCTGATGCATATTAAATATCTGTTTGACAAAGAAACTGGCCTGTTCTACCATGGATGGACCTTTAATGAGTACAACAACTTCGGCGGTATCTTCTGGTGCAGAGGCAATAGCTGGTTTACCCTTGGGATCCTGGACTACATCGATATGTTTGGCGGAACTATGAATGCAGGATTAAAAACCTTCATCATCGACACTTATAAAGCCCAGGCAGCAAAACTGAAAACCCTGCAGGATCCGTCCAGCGGCCTGTGGCATACGGTTCTTTTAGACAGCACCAGCTACCTGGAAACCTCCGGCACGGCTGCCATTACAGCCGGGATCATCAAGGGAATCCGCTTAGGGATCCTGGACGATTCTTATCTGCCCTGCGCCATCAGGGCCATCCAGGGGATCCTGGATAATATTGACGAAGACGGCACTGTGTTAAATGTATCTGGCGGAACGGGAATGGGTTATAACGCGGAGCATTATAAAAATATCCTGATCGCCCCTATGGCTTACGGGCAGTCCTTAACCATCCTGGCTCTGGCAGAAGCACTTATGCTGTAGGATTCATGAGAGTAATTTTAAGAACAGGTACTTTACGAAAGGGAATATCAGGCATAAGCACAGTGTATTCTCAGCAGAATGGAGAAAACGATGAAGGAATACCGATTTCAGCAGTTTGACCGGAAAAAATCAATTCAGAAAGCAAAGGGAGATTTCTTATGGATACCGGAATTATCAGACGGATTTGATCCCTCCCTTCCACAAGGGGTGTCTGGCTCTGGCCTGATTCCGGTAAGTTTCTTTACAGAAGCAGTGCCATTTGGCATTTACCAGATTTCCCTGGAATTTACTGCAGAAGCAGATATTTCCCAGTTGTTCCTGTTTACTGGCCGGAAGCAGCTTCGCAAAATCTGTTCTCTGAAAAAAGGGGAACGGTTTTCTGCGGTATATTACCAGTCTGCTGCAGAAATCATTCCCAGATATCAGGAGAAGGCCTTTCCCGTCAGCCGTCTGTTCTTTACAATCTGTACCAGGCATCCGAAGGATATCCGGCTGGGGGAATGCAGCGCCGTGTCATTCCCTAATGCCAATCCCTTCCGGATTTTCCTGTGCGGTGATTCTACGGTAACGGATCACACCAGCCAGCTTCCTTACCACCCGGGAGCCTGTTATGCTGCCTGGGGCCAGACCCTGCCTGCTTTCCTCTGTGGCCCGGCTGCTGTGGAAAATCAGGCCCACTGCGGCCTGACCACAGAGGATTTTCGGAAAGAAGGCCATTGGGATTTGGTACTTTGCCATATGAAAGAAGGGGATATCTGCCTTTTTCAGTTTGGGCACAATGACCAGAAGCTTCCGCATCTGTGGACAAATGGGGAATATCCGAAAAATCTGGCGCGTTTTATTCAGGAAACTCGGAAAAAAGGTGCTTTTCCTGTATTGGTCACACCTTTGGGAAGAAATACCTGGGACAAAAACGGAACCTATCTGGATCTGCTGAACGAACACGCCCAGGCCGTCATTGCCGTCGGGAATGATAATGCTGTACCGGTAATCGACCTTCACCGCTACTCAGTTGCCGCAATCAAAACTCTTGGCATGGACGCTTCCCGCTGTTATTTCCACCCGGACGATTATACCCATACCAATGAATACGGCGCCTGCCTTTTTGCCCGATGGATGGCTGAGGAATTGGCAAAGCGATTCCCCGAACGTTTGGATGCAAAAGAAAATATAAAAGATTTCACTCCCCCGCCCGGCCTGTGGGAGATGCTGGATTCTGGTGCAGCCGTGTGCAGACCGGAAAAGTCCTGCTCAGAAAACAAAGAGCTGTTTGATCAGATGGAAAAATCCACAGCCGGATTGCTGGAAGTAATTGCTCAGGCAAAAAAACAATCTGAAATTTGAAACGGCGTATCTGTCCGCGATAAAATTTACCGTATCTGAAAACAGGCCTGCCCCAAAATGCGATTGGTCATCACGATTTAGTAAGGAAAGTATAATCCGTTACTCAATTCATTTCCGCTGACCAAATCTCATTTGCAGGCAGCCTCCAGGAAAGGACTGCATATGAAAATAGGAGTTCGTGCCCATGACTATGGAAAACGGAATATTGAAGAGCTGGCTGCTATCCTGCACGATGAGGATTATAATGCTGCACAGTTGGCGCTGCCAAAAGCTTTTATTGAAATTGACCAATATGAAACGATCACAATGGAACATATCGAAAAAATCCGGGAAGCCTTCTCCAGAAATATGATAGAAATCCCCGTATTTGGCTGCTATATGGATCTGGGAAACCCAGATCCTTCTGTGCGGAAACAGGCTGTCACCACCTTAAAGCAATGTCTGTTCTGGGGAAAAGAACTGGGCGCCGCCGTGGTGGGAACAGAAACTGCATACCCCCATCTGGATCCGGAAGGCCGTCAAAAATGGAAACCATATATGATGGACAGTGTACTGCGGGTTCTGGAAGAAGCACAGCGGATCGACATGAAACTTGCCATCGAACCAGTATACTGGCATCCTCTTACGGATCTGGAAACCACCCTGGAAGTCATCAAAAAAGCAGATGATCCCCACCATTTGAGATTGATTTTTGACGCTTCCAATCTGCTGGAATTCCCCGAAAAAACCAACCAGAACCAACTGTGGTCCGCCTGGCTGGATTCCATCGGAGATTATGTAGATGTGCTGCACATTAAAGATTTCAGCCTTGGCCGGAACCGCCTCTACCAGCCGGAACCCCTTGGACAAGGAGTCATGCGGTACGAAGCGGTCAGCAAATGGCTCAGGAAACAAGAGCGTGAACTTTACCTGCTCCGCGAAGAAATGAATCCGCTATTTGCTAAAGATGATCTGGCGTTTATGCGGAAACTGTAACGGAAACAGACAGAGAATAGCTGCCAGGCGCACTGAAAAAGCAGCTTCAGCGCAAGCTGAGGCTGCTTTCCAAAACTCTCATGTATCCGTCCCACTATCTGCAAAATTCGTAATCTCTGGCATCAAACTCTGTTCCCAGCGTCAGGATCAATTCCTTTAATTGCTGTTCATTGTCTGCACCGGCTAAGGGCAGCATAGGGATATCCTGGACTGCGAAAAACCCTAAAAGCACCTGTGTCATCCCATATCCCTTTTTTATACATAACGCTTTTATCTCCTTTGCCAGATTTACGTTATCCTTCGTATAAAAGCAGCTTTCCTTTACTCCGTCTTCCCCTTTTTCTGCAAAACTGTGGAAAAAACCGCCGCATATTCCCCTGTATGGCATCAGCAGATTGTTCGAGCGGGCATGGTATGCCAGCATTTCTTGGCCGCAGGCCAGCATAGTAGGATCTGACATCGGCCTGGCTGACCTGGCGCCGATATTGTACATTGCCTGGTTCGCAACAAATCCACGGTATCCTTTCTCCCTGCAGTACCGGTCTGCCTCTTCCATTCGTTTTACCTTCCAATTAGAACAGGCGTAATACCGTATCTTCCCTGCTTTCCTGAAACTTTCCATCGTTTCAACCAGTTCTTCCACACTGTGCCCCGGATCGTCGCGGTGGTAAAAATAGATATCTATGTAATCTGTGCAAAGTTTCCGCAGGCTTGCATCCAGATCCCCGGCCATTTCCTCTTTTGAAAGCCTGCTTGCCTCCATGGCTTCCAGCCTTGGATGGCCGCCTTTCGTCATCAGGATAATATCCTGCCTTCTTTTCCTCCCCTTAATCCACTGCCCAATCACTCTCTCCGCCCTGGCCTTTTCCCCCGGAATCCAGTCCGAGTAAATATGGGCTGTATCGATCACGTTTCCTCCACAGCCTACATACTTCTCCAGTATCCTTACTGCCGCTTCTCCGTCCCAGGCCAGGCCAGCATTAAGCGTTCCGAAACCAATGGCGCTAAGCTCCAGATCGGTATCCGGAATATTGATTTTTTTCATTTTACGCCTGCACTTCTTCCTCTAATTGAAATAATCTGGCACTGTATACCTCTGGCATATCAACGGTAAAACTTCCGTCCTCCTGGTTCCACCGGCACTGTACCTGGTACTGTGGAGCCGCCGGGTAAAGCTGGGCCAGGCGTACCTTTTTCCCTTTTAAATGCCTGACCGGAATTTTCTCTGCACAGCAGTCCGAAGATCTCCGCCACACCGCCACATAAGCCTTTCCTCCGGTTTTCAGGCCTAATGCCGACCATGGATCCATATAATGGGACAGCCCCAGAGGCCAAAACGGCAAAGCTTCCTGCAGATCCCCGCGGATTGTCTTATAACATTCGATCCCTTCCCGGATTAACGCCATACGGCTATGGGACATATTTAAAATATGGCCGCTTTGGTGAATGCGCAGAAGAATCCCATTGACCATATTAAAGATTGTTTCTTCTTCATCCCCTTTTGTCATGGGATAAGACCAGACAGCGGCCTGCTCCGGAGTAAGGCCGGAAGGCGCATTGGCAGCAATCGTTGCATACTTGACATAATCTTCCTGATCACTTGTAGACTGGATGCTGTGGCGGCTTAACATGGCATAGTCGATCCGCATCCCGCCGCTGGAACAGTTTTCAATTACCAGATCCGGATACTTGGCAAAAATCTCATCCAGCCAGCTAAGATATGCCCGGTTATGCTGTAAAAGCCCATCGCCGAAGCTGTCTGCATCCCGCTCTGTCCCAGCTCCCGGTTCGATATTATAATCCATCTTAATGTATCCCACACCGTATTCCTCTACCATGCGGGCAATTACGGCCGTTGCGTGTTCCCTTACTTTGGGATTCCTGAAATCCAGCTGATAACGGCTCCGGTACGCCACCTTCTCCCCATGGCGCATAAAGTACCAGTCATCCTCTGTTTCCTGTACTTTCGGACAGTTTATCCCCATCACTTCAATCTCCAGCCACAGACCCGGTATCATACCGCAGGAGCGGATATAATCGGTTACTTCTTTTATCCCTCCGGGAAACCGCTCCCTGCTGGGTTCCCACTCTCCCACATTATCCCACCAATATCCGGGAGAATACCATCCGCAGTCCACGCAGTAATACTCACAGCCAATTTCCGATGCCTTTTTAATCATTGGCAGCTCTTTCTCCGTGGTGGGATCGCCGAAAAGGCAGTTCATATAATCATTGAAAATAACCGGCAGTTTTCTGTTATCCGGATTATCCCTCCGGATACGTCTGCGGTACTTGGTCATCTCCCCCATAGCCTCATCGAAGCCGCCGATAACGGAACCCACCGCTGCCGTTACCGTAGTAAAAGACTCTCCTGGTTCCAGCCGGATCCACCAGTGATTCTGCATTTCTGCAGGCCCGCTTAATTTCAGATAATACTGTCCGTCCTCATCACTGATCTCCCAATACCAGGAGCCGTTATGCTCGATCTGCCAGTAAAGCCCGCTGTTGGTTTCCTCATTGCGCAGATACCCCATAGGCAGGTATTCTTTCGTTGACCAGGAACCGGTATTTCCTATTCCGATTGTCACCGATGAGCGATGATAGTCATCCGGCTGGGCGCAGGCCATTCCCAATTCATCAAATGTAAATTCATTCCAGTGAAATTCCTTCTGCCAGCCGTTTCTGGGAATATACAGCTTCATCTTTTTATCGGCTTTGCTCATTCCTTCCTTCGTGATCCCGGTCAGCGCAAAAGAAGAAAGATATTCGATCCCCCAGCTTCTTCCCCCTTTATTCACTACTTGGCTCCATGCCCGCACTATGGCGGTTCCGTCGTAAAACTGCATATGGCTGTGTACTTCCAGCCCGGTTTCCTCATCAAACGTAACAATCTCTATTTTTCTTCCATAACCGTTCCGCTCATCCTTCATCTCTGCAAACTTCATCCGGCATCCCGGCGCTGTCCTGACGTAATTGGAGCCATGCTGTCTGCCTGCCTTATTTAACCCTGTGGCAATCATCTCCACCAAGGTAAAGGGCTGCAGCCCTGTTCTTGACACCAGATTTTTTTCTTCAAAGGGCAATGCTGAAAAATGCAGCAATTTTACTTCCTGATCATCTGTAATTTCCAATACCAGATTTAACTGGTTTTCACTAATTTCAATCCGCTTCATCACGTTTTATCCTTTCACTGATCCGCTCATTAAGCCGGACAAAAAGTATTTTTGCATAAACAGGAACAGACAAGTAACCGGCAGTACCGCTACAACTGACGCTGCCATCAGGCCGCCCCAGTCAATCACATTAGAACCTTTAAACAGCATAATCGCCGGAGTCAGAGTCCTGTACTTATCGGTAGAGATAAAAATATACCCGAACATAAATTCATTCCACGCCTGGATAAAGGCATAAAGGCCTGTGGATACCAGGCTGGGCACAGAAACCGGCAGGATAATCTTAAGCATGATCTGGAGCTTATTGGTCCCGTCAATCTCCGCCGCCTCTTCCAGTGTAATCGGAATCGTATCGAAAAAACTGCTCATCATAAAGGTGCACAGCGGAATCACAAACGTGGTATACGATAATATCAGGGAAATATAGGATTCCAGAAACCCCAGATTGCGCATAATCATATACAGCGGCACTAAAAGCAGCACCCCGGGAATCATCTGTGACATCAGCATGGCAAAATTGGACAGTTTAATCAAACGTTCTTTGTAATAGCGGCTGAATGCATAACCTGCCATTACTGCAATCACCATGGAAATAAAGCAGGCAACCAGAGATACGAAAAAACTGTTTTTAATGTACTTTAAAAATCCTGCCGTAAACAATACTTTTGAAAAATTTTTCCCTGTAGGCATGGCCGTAACCAAAGATGGGACAGCCGATCGTATTTCCGAATCCGGTTTTATGGCCGACAGAACCATCCAGTAAAAGGGAAATACACAGATCAGGGTAAACAGTATTAGTAATAGATAAGAAACCACCTGAATAAAAAGTCTTTTTTTCCTGCTGAGCATTTGCTTTCCTCCTACTCCAGTGATTCGCTGATTTTTGTTCTTTGACGGTAATAGATAATAAAGATAAGGGACATTACCATAAACATCATGGAAGACAGGGCGGAGGCCGCGCCTACATTAAATTTCTTCATGGAATACCGATATATCATAATAGGCAGCGTCTGAGTCGCATAGTTTGGCCCGCCCTCGGTCAGGATCCAGATAAAATCAAAATTAATTGCCGTCCAGATAATATGCATAAATACTATCACCAGGGATACGGACTTTAACTGTGGCAGTGTAATGTAGAAGAAGCGCTTAATCACCCCTGCACCGTCTATGGCCGCTGCTTCTAAAAGATCCGAAGAAATCGACTGCATGGCAGACAGGAAGGAAATCGTGTAATAGGGAAAGGATCTCCATATATTGATCAGAATCACTGTAGGCATGGCGTACCTGGCATCCCCCAGGAAATCAACAGGGCCTTTCGTGATATGGGCTGCCTGAAGCAGATAATTAACGATTCCAAATTCCGTATTCAGCATCCAGTCCCAGGTCATGCCTGCCACAATGATAGGAACCAGCCATGGAATAAAAATCATGGTACGGAAAAACGCCCTTCCTTTAAACTCCCGGTTTAACAAGATTGCCGTGATCATTCCCAGCAAATATTCCCCTAAAACGGAACCTGCCGTATAAATTATCGTATTCAGTACCGTTTGTTGAAACCGCTCGTCTGCAAAAATCAGTTCAAAATTCTGGATTCCAGCAAATCCTTCAGACGGTTTGATTAAGTTTACCTTGAAAAACGCGTCATGAACTACTTTCAGCAGCGGATAGCCCTTTAGTGCAACTAAAAAGATCAGCGCCGGTGCAACCATAATGACTGCCGTAAACTTTTTTCTTCTGCCTCTGCTCATTTTTCCCATATTAAATTTCCTTCCTCCTAAATATGGTAACGGCATGCAGCCCTTTGCGGCACCCGCCAGATTATTTGCTTAGCTCTCCCGTATCCGCCAGGGATGCATTCACTGCGTCACTCAGCCAGCTTGCTGCTTCCTCCGGGCTTTTCCCTTCCTGGAGCACTTTCGCAATCGCATCACTCATTGCCTGGGTCACACCAGCCAGCGTCACCGGCGGGAAGGAAATTCCCTCTGCCTCGATTTCCGAAAATCCTTTGCTCCAGATACTTTCTGTGTACACATCACTTCTTGGAGAACCGTAAGCCCATACCTTCTCCTGCCACTCTTTCCCGGCAATCGCTTTCATCAGTTCAATCGCGCCTTCTTTATTCTTACTGTCTTTAAATACAAACATTGGTTTACATTCCATATAAGTATATGGTTTGCTTCCCTCAGGATAGGGGATGGCATATACCGAAACGTCTTCCATTGTTTCCCCGTACTGGCCTTCTTTATTCCTCAGCCAGTTGCCGGATACATGGGATGCCACAAGCCCTGTACAGAAATTATCATCCGTTTCCTCCCAGGACCAGTTCTTTGCGCTGGGATTTACAATTCCCTTATCAAATAAATCCTTGTAGAATTGGAATACTCTCGCCGCGTCAGCCAACTGTTTTGGATTCTCATTCCAGGTATTGCGGTACAGTCCATCCTCCTGCAGGGAAGCGATCTCCACACCGCACTGTGCCAGATATACCAACAGCTCTTGGGGGGCACGGGTACTGGTTCCTGTAATTTCAAAAGGATAGTTTCCGTACTTCTCATAATGCCCCTCAAGGGCAGTCAGATCCTCCCAGGTTTTCGGAACTTCCAGGCCTGCTTCTTCAAAAGCCCCGCTGTGTACCAGATAACCTCTTACAGACATCTCATTGGGGATCGCTACCACCTTGCCGTCCATACTCATAGCCTTTACCACAGATTCACTGAATACATCCTTCTCTTCCCAACTGTTAAACGCATCTGTCAGATCTTCTAAAATCCCCATATTATAAAACTCTCCGATATATTCCGGAAGCCCGTATGCACAATCGGGTACATTTCCTCCTGCTGCCGCAGTAAGGATTTTTTCATGAAGCATTTCATACGTAAAATTTGTATAATTTACCTTGTATCCGGTTTCTTCTTCGAACTTTTTAATCATTTCCAGTGAATACGTTTCCTTATCGCTGCCTGCCGTCCACTGGGTCCAGATCTCAATGGTCTGTCCTTCACCCCTTTTTCCCGCCTCTGTCTGTGCCGGAGGGGAGCTGCCTGCCTGCCCGCCCAAATTACTGCCAGAATCCTGCGCTGATCCCGTTCCGGACGAATTGCCGCTGCAGGCGGTTAACGATACTGCTAATGTAAGTGCTGCTATAGAAATCCATCTTTTTTTCATTTTTTCTTCCTTTCTCTCATTCTCTTCCTAATGATTCCCCCAATAAATATGCGCATATCCTAAGTAGAAGCAATAACCGTATTAATTCTGGTAAATTGACCATATCACAGGCCGCTTTTTTCTTCAATAAAAAAGAAGGCGTCTGTTAAAAACGCCCTCTTTTTCATAAAAAATACCCCCAGTCCCGTCATTTTTGCAGCTTATATTTTCATGGATTTTTTGTAATTTACCGGACTCTCCCCGTAATACTGCTTAAATTTTTCCGAGAATGTCCGGGCATCCTGATACCCTACTTTTCTCGCCAGCTCCTGTGTACTCAGCCCAGTGTCCTCCAGCAGAATCTCCATAGCTTTCCCCATTCTTACTTCCACCAGATAATCTTTAAAATTCTTCCCTGTCTTCTGTTTAAAAAATGTGCTGAAATAATAAGGGTTCATATAAAATTCTTTGGCCAGCAGCTTTAAATGAATCTCTTCCTGGTAATGGTCCCGGATATAAAGCCGGATCTCCCGGATGGTCTTGTTCTCACTTCCAATATCAGCAAATACATTTCTTTCAATAAACTGGTTCAGGTAATTGTGTATCTGAGCCTTGACTCCCTGAAACGTCCCGATATCCCGGATCCTGGATACAAAATTTTCATATTTTGCCTGCTCATACGGCTCAATCCGGCAGTAGCGGTTCAGCTCCCTTGATAATTCCATTAAAAGTGCAATGCAGCGGTTTTCCGCCACAACACGGTTCCCATAATGAAGCTCCCCAATCAGTTCAAGGCAGGTTTCCAGGTTCTTTTCCCATTTTGCATCCTGTCTAAGAACTCCCCGCACAAAAACCTGGTACGCTTCATGGTAATCCTCAAAAGATTTATGGTAATCTTTGCTGATCTGATCATAACAGATAATCTCTTCCTGCTTAAAATAATATAGCTGACAGGCAAAAAAAGCCGTTTTATGGGCATATTTCAGCTCCGATAATTCCTTAACCTGCTTCCCGATCCCTGCAGTCAGTTTTACCTGATAAAGTTTTTCCATGGAATCTACAATATCCCGGATATCCGCCCAAACCAGGCCGTTGTCATCCTGATCGTAAAAAAACACCATGCTGCAGCAAACGGCCTCCCGCTTCAGGCAAAACCCCTTTTTCTTTTTCCTGGCCTGTTCCTCAATTTTCTTAAAAACCGTAAACCGAAGCAGTTCAAAATCACCGCGGCTCTTTTCTTTGCCCTCATCTCTTCTTACGCAAAAGCACACACCCGTATAATAGACTCCGGAAACCGGCACTCCCATTTCCTTAAACCTGCCGTATAAATCCTTAAATTCATACTCTGTCGTAACCGATTTAAACACCGCCTGGGTGCTGGTTTTATCTTCCTGCAGATATTCCAGGGACATCTTGTCCTCCAGTGCCCGCTCCGCTTTCCTAATGGCATTCTCCAGCTCCTCTTTTGCCACCGGCTTCAGCAAATACTCTACAACACCGTACCGCAGAGCCTCCTTGGCATAAGAAAACTCCTGATAAGCACTTAAAAAAATCACCTTAGAGCCAAGCCCCTTTTCCTTGATGTAATGCACCACATCGATCCCCGACTGCTTCGGCATGGAAATATCGGATACCACGATATCCGGTGAAAATTCCTCCAGGCGCTCAATTAATTGCTCGCCATTCCTTGCCGTCGCCACCACCTCTGTATTCAGCATTTTCCAGTCTACCATTTTCATCAGTCCCTTGATGATCAATGGTTCATCATCTGCAATCACCACTGAAAACATCCCTTAATCCTCCTCTCGTTGAAAGACTGGCAAAGTGCACTTTACTAATGTGCCAAGCCCTGGCGTACTGCTTAAGGTTAACCCGTAATCTTCCCCAAATTGAAGCCTTATCCTTTCCTCCACATTGTTCAGCCCAATGCTTACTTTTCCGCTTTTCTGCTTCTCCCGGACTATATCACCCCGAAGCATACCATTAATATGAGCTAATGTTTCCTCATTCATTCCAATCCCGTCATCTATCACCGTAATCTCCAGCAAATCCTGCCGTATCTCGGTAAACAGGGCTATGGTCCCCTCACCTTTGGGCGACACTCCGTATTTGACGGAATTTTCCACAATCGGCTGTAATGTCAGCCGCGGGATCCTGCACCTTAACGTGTTATCCTGGGCATTAATCTCTAACTGGATCCCATTTTCATAGCGGAGCTGGATCAGAGTAAAATAATCCTGAATACTGTCCAGCTCCTCCTTCAATGTAACCAGACTCCTTGTATCGCTGATCAGATACCGCATCTGTGCAGACAAGCTTTCCAGCATAAGCGCTGTGTCGCTGTCATCGTGGGTAATGGCCGACATCCGGATAGAATCTAACGTATTATACAGATAATGTGGCTGAATCTGAGTCAGCAGCGCACTAATCTGGGCCTCTTTCTGGCGGATCTCCGATACGTATACTTTTTCAATATGCTTTTGGAGCTGCTGAGTCATGTTATTCAGCCCATCGCCCAGGACACCAAGCTCATCATTCGTATCAATCGCTACCCGTGTGTCTAAATTCCCTGCTTTGATCTGATCCATCGCTTCCTTTAGCAGCCGTATCGGCTTACCGGTTGTCCTGGCATAAAACCGATATAAAACCGTTAAAAGGATAATGCTAAGCATTCCCAAAAATAACGTGGTCCGGATAATCGAAGAATATGTTTTCTCCAAATTCGACCTGGGAAGAAGCTCAATTACCGTCCAGTCCGCCCCTTCCACCTGGCATCCGATATAGTACATCTGCCTGGCTTCCCGGTAAAACTGCCCCTCATTCTGCCAGGACAAATCCTGTCCCAGGCTGGAAAACAGACTTCCTTCTTTTATCTGCCCGTCTGACGCGAATATTAATTCTTTGCCCTTCCAGTCTGCCACGGCAATCCGCTCACCTGGAGCCAGGCCGGATTCCCCAATAATATCCCGGAAACATTCGATACTCACATCAATATATAATGTGCCCAAAATTTTATTCCGGGCCGAGTAAATGGTTCTGGTATCCATCATATTTCGTGCATAGGTAAACACTTCCTGATCGGATTTTAAATAGTAATCTGACGGATGGCTGGGAATCAGAAATACTCCGCTTTTCTCACAGGTAACATGCTTCTCTGCCCATTCATCCATTCGTTTCTGGTTTACGATTTTTTCAGGCGCCCTTGTAGTGGAATACACCCGCTTATTCTCATCTACAAAATAAACGTGGCATATCTGCTCATTTCGGTAAAGGATTTTTTTCAGCGCATCTTCAACAAGGTTTTCCCTTAAAATATCTGAAATGGAACCTTCGGTCATTATTTCATAAAAATACCCATAATCATCTGATTCATATTCATAAAGATATTTGCTGTATTCACCAATTTCCCCTAAAAGCCATTCAATATCATCACTGATCCCCTTAGTGATATGATATCCATTATTTACTGCTGCTTCCGACACAGCATGGATATTGTTCTGGAACATAAAACTGCTGATCAGCATAAACGGGAATACCACCAGTCCTAAAAATGCCGCTGCAGACTTGGTAAATATACTGACATACCTGCTTTTTGTTTTTTCTCTGCCTTTTTTCATAATCCACCTGCCCGCTTAGCGATCCCGTATTTCCCGCCATCTCTCATCCAAATATCTGGCGGCTTCTTCTGCCGTCATGGCATTCCCTGCCAGCAGTGACAGTGTTTCCGTCAGTTCGCGCTGGAAGCCGCCGGAAATATCATTTGCCATCAGAAACGATTTTTCTTTCCGCGCATACCGGTAATCCACAATCAAATGCTGCTGTACCGAGGGTGCCGGATAAAGAATCCTTTTCTTTGTAGTAGGAAAACCATACATGGATTTTAAAATTTCCCTGTAATTCTCGTCCTCAAATAAAAACTGAAAAAACCGTTCTGCCGCTTTGTACCGCGCCGGATCCCCGGCACATTCCTTTGAAATGGCAAACTGGGCGCCAACTTCTGTAGCGGCTATCGTTGTCCCCAGCTTTGTAGGCGGAAAAAACCAGGCCAGGCGCACTGTGCTCTTATCATCCTCAATTTCCTTTCCTACATTATTCCACATAGAACTGATGCAGTCCGGATCCGCCAGGATAATATTGGCAATAAAACTGGGTTTGGTGTAATACATTGCCACCTGGGCATTTAAAAACCGGGAAATAATCTGGCTGTCGTTCATATAAACGGAATCTTTCAGCACATTCTTACCCGTTATCAACTGCTGGTAATCCTGAAGCATAGTGATATATTCCTCTGACGTAAAATCAGGAACCCCTCTCTCCAGTTCTTTCCCTGCGGCAGGATATTCCGCAATATCTCCATCTATGTCCTGAACATCCTTTTCCTCATCTATCAGAAGCACATCTTTTTGGTAAAAATAATTCAGCCAGTATGCCACACTGTCCTCTTTCGTCCCCCCGCATACCAACGGCGCGATTTTATGCCGGTTAAGCTGGGCACACACCTCCAAAAACTGCTCGTAAGTCTTTGGCGCCTCCAGATTATACTGCTTAAACAGCACGTGATTATAGATAATCCCGTAAGTTGTAGTATAAACAGGAACCGTGTAAATCCGCTGGTTTAAAGATTCCGGCTCTTCAATCAGGCTGCTTACTGAATCTGGTATTTCTCCCAGACGGTCATTATCCACATAACTTTTCACATTGGAAATCTCAAACAGGTCAGGAAACTCATTTAACGCTTCCTTTACTTTCAGCGTTTCCTCATAAATCCCGCTGCCTGAATCCAGCAGTTCCAAATCAATATCTGGGTTTTCCGCCTCAAATTTGCTGCAAAGATCATCCATTACCAGCGACCAGGTGATATCTTCTCTGGAATACAGTACTTTTAATTGTGTTTTTTCATTCCCCTCTGTTTTTGTATACGGCTCCAGGCCTTCCGGTGCCTGCTCTATTGCCCCACAGCCGGATAATGCAAAAACCGTCCCCACTATAAAAAGATACCGTTTCCGTTCCTGCCATTTTCTCCATTTTTGTCCTTGTTCCGCCCGCACTTTTATTTCTCCTTGTATTGAAACAGAATGTTCCGATAGCTCCACTTCTGCTTGAATTTTTTTATTCGTATCTACAGCAATTTTTCTGATATGCCCCATAACCTTCATTCTGCTAATTGTTTAACTTCTCTTAGACCATGCTGTTTCATAAGCCTCTTCCCTAACAATCAGGACGTTAACTTTATTATACAAAAAAATTTCTGCCATTCAAGTGTAATTCAAAATCCCTGTCTGTACTGTCAGCATAAATTTACATATCTATCTTTTACCTTTTAATATCCCAATTCCCTTCTATTTCCAAAAAATCTTTTGCTATCTCTTTAGAAAACAACAACCCGTTGTCGCTATTTGTAAGAATAACTACATATTTATTCTGAAAAGGATACAGCACAAAAAGACTCTGAAACCCGGGATTAATGCCAGAATGCCAATAAGTTTCTCCTTTGCTTTCAGATTCTATGGCAATGCCCAACCCCCAACTATTAACAGCATCAATGTTCACAGCAGCAGAAAACATTTCTTTTACAGCTCCATCGCTGCTATAATATTTTTCCATTAGCTCCTGACAAAATACAGACATATCTTCATTTGTAGATTTCAGGGTAAATGCACAGTTTGGCGCTTTTGCTACTATGTCATTTGTAACTGGTATGGTAACAGGAATTGCAAATCCTAAACTCAAAATGAGAATTGCTTCTATTGGTATCATAGCATAAAAAATTTTAGTGTTTTTTCGGGCAAAGAATAACGATACTCCCATAAATGCAAAACATATTCCAAAGGCAAACACTACTTTTGATACGAAAACAGCCAGAAAAAACATGTTCACAATACCCGCTATAATAAAACAAACAATCAGGCTGATTTTATAGGAGAAAAATCGGGATTTTGTTACCTTCTTCATAACGAAAATAACCAGTAAAAGGGTAATAAACGCGATAATAAAAACAGTGAATAGATACATTACAACCGAAGATAAATTCATATAAGGCGTAACTGTTCTTATATGTTCAAAAGTGCTGTTTTTCATCCCCAAAGGATCAAAAACATAATATTTTGCTGCCTGTTCCATCGTCATGCCACTGACACTTTCAATTACATTTTGCAGATAAATATATCCCACTCCGGAATAACAAAATTTCTCACCGGGATTTGAATATATTTTCTTGTCAATGCCTAATTCAAAAGAAGCTGAAAAGCCTGCTGTATGACATAATAATTGCTTTAACGTTATATCATATAATCTTTCATCATTAGTAAGCATATCAGGATCCAAGAAAGCTGCGATTTTATCTTCAAGATTAAGTTTTCCCTCATCAACTAACCTTAAAGCGATATAAGCGCTGATGACCTTACCATTGGAAGCAAGTTCAAATACAGACTTTTCATCTATCCCATCACCATAATTCTGAAACATAATTTTATCATTTTCATAGTAAGCAATCGAATATCCATTTATATCATAACTGCTTTCCATCAGCTCGGTTTCCTGTGTACCATGGCCTGTAATCCCCATCAATAATCCAGATAAAATAATTATAAATGCCAACACTATTTTTTTCATAAGTTGCCTCATTCATCATTTAGATTTCCCCAACAAAGACATGGTGCTAATATATAAACAGTGAATCAAACTTTTCTCATTAAAAGCAGCACTTGATTCTGGCATACTTTTTCCCAAACAACATTTGGAAAGAGTTACATCACGTATCATGCCATCAAATGAAACTATGATAAAAGCCAAAATGTCTTCTATCGGCATAACAGGCATAAAATCCCCATTCTCTGCTCCCGTTATAATAACTTTTGACGTACATTTTGTTAAATAGCGAAAGGTCGATGAAGTGGTTACATTTTTGTTAATCCGTTCATTCCGCTCTGGATGATATGCAAAAAATGTACTAAGTTCAAAAAGAAATTTATTATAACTTATCAGCATATC
>JAAWIS010000052.1 GCA_022796475.1 Lachnospiraceae bacterium
TCCGTAGTATTCCGGATAATCATTTGCTAAATAGAGGGTTGTAATGGTTTGGCTTTTGATTTTTATATCTTGACTGTAAGTCAAATATGCCCCCGGCTCATCCGTTCCCTCCAGTGTCAAACGGTAGGAGCCTTCCGGAATATCAGACATTTCATATTCATAGCTTTGTCCGATGGAACCGTCTGTGCTTTCCCAGTCTGTTACAAAAACCCATTCTAAACCATCTAATAGCTCCTGCTTTCTGGCTGTAGATTCACTGGGTTCCAGGAAAGCAGAAAGCCTGCAGTTTCTGGTTCCAAGAAAATTTTTCATTTCAAGTTTCAGCGTCCCCATTCCATCTTGATCGCCGGATGACTCTGAAAACTTAGTATTGGAAGAAGATGCCTGTACATTGCTGCCAGATGCCTTCCTGGCCCGCTGTCCCCTTGGCGAAAAATCATGCATGCTGCCTCCAAACGCAGTCAGCATGGAAGCCGGTGTCTGCAATAGCATACAAACAGCCAAAAGCGAGGCTATTTTTCGTTTCATGTTTTTTTCCTCTTTCCTTTTTTACTTCTTTTCTTACATTTTACATACCGTTATTACATTTGCTTCCTGACCAGCCGATACTCATCATCCAGCCGGAAGTATGGACATTCAAATCGGAAATGGGACATAAAACGTGCCATTTCATCTTCGTCCAGGTTTACCATGCAGAAATATTCCTCTGCTTCTTCATCATATGTATAATGGGCACAGTTATCACATATACTATTTTTTTTCATTAAAGTAATTCTCCAAAAGCTGAATCGCGATGCTTCCTTTGCGCATTCTGGAATGAGCCTCTTCAAATGAAAACCAGGACGCTTGATCTACTTCCCCGGAAAGACAAAAATCCTTCTTTTTTACATGAGCCTCAAAAGCAAGCATCAGCATATCCTTTTTTTCAAAATAATAACTTTTTGTATAACTGAGCGATTCTGGTTCCAGACCTAATTCTTCCATCACCTCCCTTCCAGCCGATTCTTCCGCACTTTCACCACATTGGATATATCCGGCCACACAGACATAGTATTGGTCAGATACATAGCCCTGGCGGATTAATGCCACCTCTTCCAATTCATTGATAACCAGTGTAATGGTGCAGGCATAAGGCATATCAAACCAGGGACGTTTACAGATTTCGCAGTAGGGAACCATTCCCTCGTCGCCGATTTCTTTTTTTTCCAGCTTGTTCCCACATTGCGGACAATAAATAAATTTCATAGCATACCTCGATATTCTTTCTTCCATTTTTTTACCAGAGCAACGGCGCCGGACAATCGTTTGTCCTCATCTTTCATAAAAAGTTCATCCAATTCCTTTACAGCCTCTGATTCCTGCCCCCTGGCTTTTGCCTCCACGATTCTCTGCTCCCAGATATTCTGCTTTTCACTGCCAAAAGCAGACTGATAGCGCTGAGCCACAGGCAGATTAGGCTCAAAGGATTTTAAGTAATATATTTTTTCTAAAATCCCTTCATTCTGGCTGTCATAAGAATATGCGCGATCGTATGCCTGATAAGCCTTTTCAAACCGGAACAGTCTGGCCTGGCAGGCGCCTAAGCAGCAGCAGACCCGGCCAAAAAAGCGATCGTTGATTACCGAATCAGAATCCATTTCCAAAAGCTTCTCATATAAGGGAATTGCCCGTCCGTACTGCTTTTTTCCAAACAGGTAGTCTGCCCGCTCTTTTCCATACTCTCCCGGATGCTTTTTTCTGTACTGAATTAATGTCTGACGATATTGGCTGACCTCAGCCGAAGTATAATACTGGCAATGGGTCAGGATTAAAAGCAGCATATTATCCGGGCTTTCTCCGCTCCGCTTCCAAGTATCCAGCTTTTCGGCCAGCGGCTCCATATTTAAATCATTCCGTATAAACTGAATCAGACGGTTATCCACAAAATCATCCATCACCAGCAGCGGATTGTTATAAATTACATAACAAAGCTCCTGGGATGAATGAAGATGTACTCCTAATTCCGGAACTTCAAAGGGATTCCGAACCGGCTCCATCCGGCATAAAATCAGACTCATATATCAATCTCCTTGCGTATAATAGCATCAGAGGCCGGAAACAGCTCCCCAAAACCTTTATCCTGTATCGCAATTACCATAGTTTTTTCATCCGAAAACCCAGCCCGAACCCGGATCCTGGTTGTCCGGTTTGGTCGGGAAGGGAAACCTTCTAATGGAATTCTGATTTGCTTTACTCCCTTTTCATCTGCCGGCTGAACCTGCAGCACCAATTCATTTTGCTGATCCAGGATAAACTCCATAATGCTTTTCGCCTCATACCAGCTATCTCCGGAAGCAGCAACTACAAGCTGAGTCAGCCGTTCATCATGCAGCACTTCCATAGAAACGGTGGCCTTCAGACGTCCTTCGCATATCATCACATATGGAAATGCTGTTTTCTCTGCCACAAAATCTGCCGCCTTTAACGCCGCGCCTTTTACATACAAATTTGATTCTGCATATACTTTTCTTCGTTTTCCTATCAGCTTCATAAAACCGGAAGCCCAATCGATTTTCTCAAACCCTTTTCCGGTCAGCAAAATGGCAGAAAACAGTTTTTTTGAAAGCACCCGCTCCCCGCATACATACAGCATCCGGTCAGCCTGCCTGATACCGGAAAATGTATCCAAAAGCTCCAGAGTAAGACCGTTTTCTATTAGTTGACAGTCTGCCGTCACCATGGCCTGACGCCCTCCACGCTGCATCCGCATTTCATAGTACCGGAGTCCTGCTTTTGAAAAATCAAACAAAGCCACCTGGTTAGTCCAAATTTCTTTTTTCTGGCTGAGAATATAGTAGAGAAAGCTTTCACTATAACTGATCACATGAAACCGGTTCCTGGGCACATCCAGATAGTCCGCACAGTATAACAGACTGTCCATAATCCGTCCGTTTACCTCAGGCAAAGTAACTACAAGCTGTATAATCCGCTCCGTTTTCGCTTCATTTTTTACCTGGCTAATTACTTGTTTTAAAAAACGCTGCAGCAGTTCCTGCCCGGTATAGCCGAATTCCTTCACTGCATCCAAATCTTTGTTCCAGGCATAGCGTAAAAAGCCACTGGCTACCATCCCGCCGTCTGACAATTTTTCTAAATAAACATCACGGCCAATCTGCCAGCCGCCTTCTTCCTTCTTTTTGCATATTACAGTAGGAAACGTCCATATTTTCTCATTTCCGCTGCAGACAACCTGCGTATAGCTGTCACACAAGTCAAGCCCTATCACAAGCCCGTTCACAGACATTTCCCACTCCTTTCTCTGCCGCAAACAGTTCCTATCATTCAAGCCTTAAAAATTATTCAACTACAGGAAATAATTCTTCTAAGGCAGCATTGCGCATTAAATATTCCTGCATACTTTTTTTCAGTCCCTTTTCTTCTTTCATGCTTAAACATAAGCCCATATCATTTAAGCTGGCAAAACGTGTTTCCTTGGCCTCACCATCTGAAAGCTCATAGAGAATGGTTCCTTCTGCAGCTTTTATCTTTTCTCCTTCGTCTTTTTCGTACCGATAAATTTTATACTCCAGTTTTTCACCCTCAAACAGTACCTTTTGGCAGACAAAAATCCCTTCATAAATGCGCCGCAGTTCTTCCCTGTGGAAGCTTTCTTCATCCGGAAGAATCCGGATAAACAGTTGCAGTTGATCCTCTTTATTTCCTTCAAAACATATCATAGCTTTATCCCGAATATACTGGGGAATACGGACAAATGAAGAAAGCTTTTTCGTATAAGGAAAAATCAGCCCTTCTTTAATTAAAAGGTCCGTGATCCGCTTGCATAAAGCTTTTTGATCCAGTTCCAGTTCACGGCATTCCGAGTAATATTTGGTTAATGCAAGCAAATAGATTTGTGAAACTTTTTCCAAATCCTCTGCCCGATTTACGGTACTCTCCAAATAGGCAAACACCTTTTCGTCTGCCGGCTCATGCTTTAAGAAATATCCAATGGATTTAACCGTAAAATAGGCTTTCATTACCGTTTCATTCAGCCGTTTCCTTTTGGAATAAAATGAAAAAGTCTGCTCCAGCCGCTTGACATTTCCAGAAAACATCATCTGGCACAGAAGCCGTTCGTCCAAGTCATACAGCTCCACCTTTGCAGAAGAGGACTGAAACAGAAGTTTAAACATTTGACTGGAATTTCCGTTAAAATGCTCACACAAATAGTCCAAAATCACGCTGTCTGCCTTACCTGCTTTAAAAACCAGAAACGAAACTTTCAGCAAAAATACATCCTCATCGAATAAACTCTGAAGGATCATCTTACTGCACAATTTTGCAAGGAAACGGTGACCGATGGCTTCCCAGCCATAAGTCTTTATCATATGATACGCTTCTTCCAGGTAGTTTTGGCTGATTAAAGTTTCACACACCAAAACCCGCTCCTTTTTCGACATTGTTTTTGTATCTAATGTCAGCAAATAGGCGCATTCGCTTGTTCTTGAATTTTCCTCCTCAACTAAATTCCGATAATAATGAATTACACTGCCTAAAAGCACTTTCCGATATAATTCGTTAAAGGGAAGCTCCTTTATCGCACGCTCCAAAACAAGAACCTGCTTTTCATTGATAGAATCCTGGGCGCTGATCTCCCTGCAGGCAGCAAGACAAAGCATGGCATGTTCCGGATTCACCTTAAAACACTGCTCTAACAGTTCTGGCTTATTCATAACCGGAGTTTTCATATAAGACACATCATAGTACCGGTTTCCAAAAGCGTCCTGAAATAAAATCACTGCCTTATCCGAAAACAGCGGCACAAAAGCTATCCCGTCCGATAACACGTAAGCATCCTCTTTTGTCAGTTCCTCATATCGAATCACCACATATTTCATCTGACGGTTCCTGCAAAAAATCCGGTATGATCGAAGAATTGCAGGCAGTACCTTTGCTACCGGCTTGTCTATCATATCTTTAAAGATCATATGATCGTAAATAACTGCCAGACTGCTGCTGATTCGGGACTGAAATAGCTGCTTCATAGCAAACTGTTCCATATCCCGCTCATACGTCTGATAAATTTTAGAGGAAGGTTTCATAAAACGCAGCATATTTTGATATAAGGCGGAACTGCATGTATCATCCGGAGCATCGGCATAAGAAAAATAAAGGAGAACCTCCTTTGGAAGCAGGCGATCATAATGTTCCGGAAGGGAATACAGATAGTATTCATATAATCTGGTCAAATTGATCTTGCTGTCCAGCGCTTTTTCATACCACTTAAAATCTTCGGCTTTTTTGCATTCACCCTTTATCATCATACAGCAGACTGCTGATAAAATTTCTTTTTTCGGATATTTTTGGTACAGCCGCTCCAGCAGCCGGTGATACCATATTTGGTAATATTTTTCTGAACCAGCCATCTTGGCAATCCGAACTGCCATCTTTTCATCTACAATTTCTTTTTTTGCGGCAAAATGCAGCACTTGGATTGTAAACTCATCCATCCTCTGTAAAAATTCCGGATGGGTCTTAAAAAGCTGATATGCATGAAGATACAAAAAAGGACTGTGAAACCCATTTTCGTATAACTGCTTCATATCCCCTAAAAAAGTAAACGGCGTTTCCTTTACCGTATCGTCCAGCTCCAAGCGAATAAAAAATAAAAATGGATATTTTCCTGCTGAAAGCTGCTTTTTTACCATCCGAAGCAGAGATTCTTTCTGGCTGGGATTTGGCTTTAGTTTTTGGCTAAGATACTGATAGAAGCAGTAATATTCAATCATATCACGTCTGGATAAGAGAATTTCATTTCTGCATTCTTCCAAACGCCGCAAAGCCTGTTCTTCTTTTCCTATTCGAATTAAAGTTTCTGCCATCCAAAGGACAGCCAGGTTTTTATCCCCTGGTACATTCTGCATAATATCCAGCTCTTGAAGCATCCGCTGGCAAAGCTCACTGCTGTCTGTACCGCCTAGGGCCTCTTCCAGACGAAGACTGATAAACCTTAAAAACGCCTGACGGAACCGGGAACTGCTTACGTATGATGCATCTTCTGTTTCATCCCCTTCTACCTGAAAGGGAATGACCCAGGATTCTTTTGCGGTATTCAGACGAATGCTGCCAAAATTGTTCCCTTTATGAAGCCGTTCCGGCACAATCCGGTAGGGAATCTTACAGACATCCTGCTGAAAATCCCGTCCGCTGATATGTTTTTTCTGTACCTCAAGAAATGCTCCGTCTGCCTGGATATCCACAGAAACAAATCCCCACATGCTCTTGCGAAGCTCAATCTCCCCTTCTGCACCGTCCACCGGGTAATCATACTTCCTTAACTGCCGGGAAACCTCAAAGGATACCGGCTTTTTAAGCCTCATGGCAACTAAAAACTCTTCTAACTGATTTCCTCTGTCACCGTGTCCTTTTAAACCGTCATAAATTGCCCGGGTACAGATATCCTGCATAAAACAAGTTTCCGTAAAATCCTGATAATCAAATAGGCGCAGAGCCGTGTCTGGATTTTCCTTTGCAAGTTTTGCAAAATCCTCTGGAGTTTTTAAACCTGCCAAAGTTTGTCCGGATACCCCAAGCCGTACATGAAATACGAAGGGGAGCTTTTTTTCCCCGCCATTCATCACCAGGTCAAATTCACCTTTTATTGTATCTCCGTCTTCCAGGTATCTGGCATCCACCTCATAGGAAATCCGGTTCCTTAAACCTCCAAAAGCAGACGTAGCCACTGTTACCCTGGTATGATTCGAATAGGCCAGCCCTTTTATGTGCAGGCCATTTCCGCTATTTACATAAAATTCCCACGCTCCCGTTGAACCGGCCTGGATCGTTTCTTCAATCCGATCCGGCATCAGCAAGATCTGCGGAATATCCATATCCAGAATCCCTCTGGCTAATAGATTAATTCGTTCTTTCATCTTTGCGTCACCTGAAAATTTACCTGATATTATTTTATTCTATCATATTTCTGCTTGATTTAAAAGCCTTAAGTTGTTATCATAGTAATGCAATGAAAAATGTGTTACTGTTCACAGGTACCCTGTGAACGTAACCGCATATGCCCATTTAAAATCGCCTGGCGGCGATGGGGCATATGCTTTGCCACCATAACGGTACTGGCTCATGACGAATCACCACGCTGATTCGTCATGGTGTGAACAAAAATGTATCTGTAAAAGCGCTTTGCGGAAAGGAGCCGGATGTAACCGATGCTTTCAGAACCGATAACGTTATATAAATTAATGAACTTATATATGCTGCAGCAGGTAAACTTCCCCCTGACCAATGCACAATTAACAAATTTTTTCCTGGAACATGATTATACTACTTATTTTACTCTCCAGCAAACATTAAATGAACTGGTGGATACGGGATTAATCCGGAAGGAAACGATCCGCAACAGCACCCGGTATGAGATCACAAAAGAAGGTTCTGATGCTCTGAATTTTTTTGGCAATAAAATTTCACCTGCCATCATAGAGGATATCGACCACTACTTAAAAGAAAATAAATTTCGTCTTCGAAATGAAGTAGGAATGATTGCTGATTTTTATAAATCAACCAATCAGGATTATATTGTCCACTGTGAAGTAAGAGAAGGAAAGGCTCCCTTAATCGAGTTAAACCTGTCGGTTCCGGATAAAAGCCAGGCAGAATATATGTGCAGCAACTGGCAGGAAAAAAGTCAGGAAATATATGCCTTTGCAATGAAGGCTCTCATGTGTCATTCCAAAACGAATTAAACTGACTTCACAGATGAACGAATTTTAAATCTGTTTGAACCTATCTCATGGAAAAAATCTTAGGGAGGAAATGGTTATGAATCTAATGAATCGATTTCGTAAAAAACCGCCGGAATCCTCGCTGCAGGCTTCTGTTAAACATCTGCAAAAGAAATGGAAACGCCTGGAACGAAAACGGAAACTTTGGAAATTTTACTTTTACAGCTTTGTGGTGCTTCCTGTATTTGCTGTCATGCTGGCAGTAAAAGCTCTGAAAACTTACGTTCGAATCAAGCTTCGGGAAATTGCTGAAAATACCCAGATGGATTCTGTTCAAAAGCCGCCAAAAGACATGGGCTAAGAGGTTCACAATCCAAAGGGGTTGGCGCAAAATGGTTAAGTTACACAATATATAGTTTTAGCACTGATTTATTTTCTATATATTGTAAAAATACCAATTTTTGCGGCAACCCCTTTAAACAGTCAAATTCCTGTTTTGGAATCAAACGAATCCATTGCATTCTCAATTAATTCCCAAATCTCTTCCCTGCCCTGCTTTGTTTCAGCAGAAAAGGGAATCAGAATATCCTGCTTTTCCATCCCTAAGCCTTCCCGAATCATCTTTACATGCTTTGCAGTCTGGCTGCGTTTTAGCTTATCCAATTTGGTAGCAATAATCACCGGATGATATCCGTTATATACGATCCACTGATACATGGTCCGATCATTTTCGGAAGGTTCATGCCGAATATCAATCAGCAAAAATATCGTCTGCAAAACCTGGGATTTCTTTAAATAAACCTCAATCATCTTCCCCCACTTTTCCTTGGCTTCCAATGAAACTTTGGCATAGCCATAACCAGGAAGATCCACAAAATAAAGAGCGTCATTAATATTATAAAAATTGATCGTCTGGGTTTTCCCTGGCTGGGAAGAAGTTCTGGCTAAAGCCTTCCGGTTCATTAAGGCATTAATCAAAGATGATTTCCCCACATTTGACTTTCCTGCAAACGCAAACTCACACAGACTATGTTCCGGCAATTTGCTGGTAATCCCGCACACAGTTTCCAATTCTGCTTTCTTAATAATCATAAATTCCTCTATTCTATCATAGCTTCTTTCAGCACGTCTTCCATGCGGCTAACGAAAATAATCTCCAAGCCTTTTGTTATTTCTTTTGAAAGTTCACTGATATCCGGCTTATTTTTTGCCGGAACCAGTACCTTTGTCACATGAGCCATCCGTGCTGCCAAAATCTTTTCCTTTAAGCCTCCCACTGGAAGTACACGGCCTCTTAATGTGATTTCTCCTGTCATTGCAATTTTCGCCATCACCTTTTTTCTGGTTACAGCCGAAAACATAGCTGCAGCCATAGTAATGCCTGCTGAAGGCCCATCCTTTGGAACAGCGCCTTCCGGAATATGAATGTGGAGATCGTGTTTCTCAAAATAATCCCCTTCCACTTGGTAATCCGGGCAGATACTGCGTACAAATGTAAGTGCTGTTCTGGCAGACTCTTTCATCACATCCCCCATCTGACCAGTCATTAAAAGTTCCCCTTTGCCTGGCATTACATTGACTTCAATCTGCAGCGTATCTCCCCCTACACTGGTCCAGGCTAAGCCTCTGGCGATTCCTATCTGATCCTCTTTATCCGCATCTTCAAAGGTAATCCGCTGTTTGCCAAGATATTTTTCCAGCGTACTTTCTGTCACCTTAATGTTTTTTTTCTTATCTTCTAAAAATTCTCTTGCTGCTTTTCTGCAGATATCCCCAATCCGCCGCTCTAAATTGCGGACCCCTGCCTCTCTGGTATAGTTATGAATTATTTTTTCCAGGGCACGATCGGAAATGGAAACCTGAAGAGGCGTCAAACCGCTTTTTTCCAACTGTTTTTTTACCAGGTATTCTTTCGCAATATGAAATTTTTCATTCTCTGTATAGCTGTTTACCTCGATTAATTCCATACGGTCAAGCAGCGGTTTCGGTATGGACTGGGTCGTATTTGCCGTAGCGATAAACATTACTTGGGAAAGATCAATGGGAACCTCCACATAGTGATCACGGAAACGTATGTTTTGTTCTCCATCCAGCACTTCCAAAAGTGCAGAGGAGGTATCCCCTTTGTAGTCGCTGCTTACTTTGTCAATCTCATCCAACAGCATCAGCGGATTGGATACGCCAGCCTGACGAAGCCCTTCTACAATCCGTCCCGGCATAGCTCCAACATAAGTTTTTCTGTGCCCTCGGATCTCTGCTTCATCCCGGACGCCGCCCAGACTGATTCTCACATACTGTTTATTTAAAGCCCGGGCTACCGAACGGGCTATGGAGGTTTTGCCGGTTCCAGGCGGTCCCACCAAGCATAAGATGGATCCGCTTCCCTTGCCGGTTAATACACGCACTGCCAAATACTCCAGCATCCGCTCTTTCACTTTATCCAGGCCGTAATGATCTTCATTCAGGATATCTTCAGCATGATGAATATCATTATTGTCTTTGGAAACCTTTTTCCATGGAAGCTCCAAAAGGGTTTCAATATATGTGCGGACTACATTTCCCTCCTGGCTGCCTCCCGGCATTGCCTTCAGCCGATCGATTTCTTTTTTCAGCTTTTCTTTGACCTCTTTGGCTGCTTTCAGATTCTTTAGCTGCTTCTGGTATTCATCTGCATCTGACTGGACATTTTCCTCTCCCAATTCCTTTCGGATAATCCGCATCTGTTCCCGTAAAATATAATCCTTTTGATTTTTATCTACAGCAGCTTTCACCTTGGTCTGGAAGTCACGTTTGATTTTCGCTACCTCAATTTCAGAAACCAGGCTGTGGACTACATGTTCATAACGGACAGAAAGGAAAAGGCTTTCCAATATTGACTGGCGAAATCCGTAATCCCAGGGAATCTGGATCGCAACCTGATCCAGCAATTCTTCCAGATCCTGAATCATCAAAAGATTAGGCAGGATTTCCTTTACCAGTCTGGGATTCACCTTGCTGTACTCTTCCAGTTTTTCTTTCACGATACGTATCATGGCTTCTGAAGCTACATATTCCAATGGCTCCAGTTGTGTTCCCGGAAGAACCTGCTCTATCTCTGCCATCAGGCAGGATCCTTCCATATCCATATCTACAATTTCAGCTCGTTCCAGGCCTTCTACCATAACCCGGATAATCTTTCCCGGCATCTTTACCAACTGTTTTACCATGGCAATACAGCCTATCTGGAACAAATCCATTCGTTCTGGTTCTGCAATATCAGCCTGTTTCTGGGTAATAAGAAACACTTTCTGATCTTCCACCATAGCTTTTTCCACTGCGGCAATGGATTTTTCACGGCTGATATCAAAATGAACCATCATTTTAGGCAGAACCGTCAGTCCCCGAAGAGCAATTGCCGGTAATGTATATACTTTTTGCTCCATTCTTATCCTCTCTGAATAACAAAATTCTGTTGCCATCCCCAGAGCGTTTTCTGCATCACAGGAGCCTTTCCTATGATATAAAAAAGAGTCCGACTTGCCGGACTCTCGCGCCGGAGAGCGGGTGCGCCGCACCCTTTTGACACCCTAATCCTATAAAGCAAAGAAGGCGCTGCCGAACCTTACGTTTGCAGCGCCCTTTCTGTCATTTCGTCGCTTGTCAGGCAATTTCACCAGACTGATCTTTCCGCATTCTTCTGGAAGATGCAGGCCTGGGTACTGCCGTATCCCGGTACACAATCTCAGGTTTTCCTTCTCCGCTGATTACATCCCTGGTAATTGTTACTATGCCAATGGTATCATCGGAAGGAATCTCATACATCAAATCGGTCATAATATTTTCCAAAATAGAACGCAATCCCCTGGCTCCGGTTTTCCGCTCTGCTGCCAGCTCTGCCACTGCCATCAATGCATCCTGTGTAAATTCTAATTTTACATCATCTAATTCAAACAGCTTTTGGAACTGTTTGGTCAGAGCATTCTTAGGCTGGGACAAAATCTGAACCAGCGTGTTCTTATCCAGCATATTTAAAGAAACAGTAATGGGAACACGCCCAATAAACTCTGGAATTAAGCCGAATTTAGTTAAATCCTGAGGAAGCACCTGATGAAGCAGCTCATCAATGTCTGTTTTGTTTTTATCTACAATATTTGCATTAAAACCAATGGATCCTGCATTTAAACGCTGCTCTACAATTCGCTCCAAGCCATCAAAAGCGCCGCCGCAGATAAACAGAATATTAGTAGTATCAATTTGCAGCAGCTCCTGATGGGGGTGTTTTCTTCCTCCCTGAGGAGGTACGCTGGCTACCGTTCCTTCTAAAATTTTAAGCAGCGCCTGCTGCACCCCTTCACCGGAAACGTCCCTGGTGATCGATACATTCTCGGATTTTTTGGTTATCTTATCAATTTCGTCAATATAAATAATGCCATACTCCGCTTTGCTGATATCATAGTCAGCCGCCTGAATCAGCTTCAGCAGGATATTTTCCACATCTTCGCCTACATATCCGGCTTCTGTTAAGGCTGTAGCATCTGCAATCGCAAAGGGAACATTTAAAATCTTTGCCATTGTCTGAGCCAGATAGGTCTTTCCGGAACCGGTTGGGCCAAGCATTAAAATATTGCTTTTTGCAATATCCAAATCAATATGCTTTGATGTAGTAACCCGCTTATAATGGTTATAAACCGCAACGGAAAGCACTTTTTTTGCTTCGTCCTGGCCTATTACATATTCATCCAAAAAGGCCTTGATTTCCTTTGGCTTCATCAAGTTAATATCGTTGAAAGCCCCAATTTCCTCATCTTCCATATCTGCAAACTCTTCCTCCAGAATCTCGGAGCAAAGCTCAATACACTCATCGCAGATAAATACGTTATTCGAACCGGCAATTAATTTTCTTACCTGATCCTGGGTCTTTCCGCAAAATGAACATCTGACCTTATCTTCTATTCTGCCGGGCATACATCCACCTCGTTTCTACCAGCATTAACGGCTGGTGATTACTTTATCAATCAGCCCATATGCAAGAGCTTCTTCTGCTGTCATGTAATTATCACGTTCTGTATCCCGTTCAATTACTTCTATAGGCTGGCCTGTATTTGCAGACAAAATTTCGTTTAATTTCTTTTTGGTCTGCAAAATCTTTTCTGCTACAATCTGAATTTCCGTAGCCTGGCCTCTGGCGCCTCCGGAAGGCTGATGGATCATAACCTCTGCATTCGGAAGAGCCATTCGCTTTCCTTTCGTACCACCTGCAAGCAGGAAGGCGCCCATACTGGCTGCCATACCGATACAGATAGTAGAAATATCACACTTAATGTAATTCATGGTATCGTAAATTGCAAGTCCTGCAGATACAGAACCGCCAGGACTGTTAATATAAAGAGAAATTTCTTTTCCCGGATCTTCTGACTCCAGAAACAAAAGCTGTGCAACCACCAGGCTGGCAGAAACATCCGTAACCTCTTCCCCCAGGAAGATAATCCGGTCTTTCAGCAGACGGGAATAAATATCATAAGAACGCTCGCCCCTACTTGTGGATTCTACTACATAAGGTATTAAACTCATGGAAAACGCCCCTTTCTTTCCATCGGAAAGTTGCAGCCATTCCCACAAACGGCAGGAACTGCTGCAACTGATTACTTACTAAACTAATTTCGCTTCGGCCACTAAGAAATCAACTGCTTCCTGAACAGCAATATCCTGTTTCATCTGCTTCTTTTCAAAGTCGCCCATGTATTCTTTCAGCTTATCTACTTCCATTTTATAAGCTTCTGCCATTTTCTTAAGCTCTTCATCGATTCTCTCTTCTGTTACTTCGATTTTTTCAGCCTCAGCCACTGCCTCTAACACCAGTCTGGTTTCGATGCGCTTAACTGCCTGCGGACGCATCTGCTCTTTTAAGGAGTCTAAGGTCATCCCGGTATACTCCATATACTGATCAAAGGCAATTCCCTGGCTCTGCATACGTCTGGCATAATCCTGAACCAGATTTTCAACCTGGCTGTTAATCATTGGCTCCGGAATGTCCATAGAAGCATTGGCAACAACAGCCTCAACTACCTTATCTTCATTTTCTGTAGCTGCTTCTTTTTTCTTCTTTTCTTCTAACTTTTCTCTTAAATCAGCCTTATACTCATCTAATGTTTCAAACTCGGAAACTTCACTTGCAAATTCATCATCAAGAACCGGAAGTTCTTTTTTCTTGATTTCTTTAATTGTTACTTTGAAAACAGCAGGCTTTCCTGCCAAATCCTTTGCATGATATTCTTCCGGGAAAGTTACGTTTACCTGGCATTCTTCACCTATATTCTTCCCGATTAACTGCTCCTCAAATGTATCGATAAAGGAGTGGGAGCCAATGGTTAAAGGATAGTCTTCTGCTTTTCCGCCATCAAATGAAACGCCGTCTACAGAACCGTCAAAATCAATTACTGTTTGATCTCCATCCTGAACTGGACGATCTTCAATCGTAACCAATCTGGAATTTTGATTTTGGATCTTAACCAATTCAGCGGCAACATCCTCGTCTGTCACTTCATCAGAAGCTTTTTCTACTTCGATTCCTTTATACTCGCCTAACGTAACCTCTGGCTTTACTGCTACCATTGCAGAATAGATAAATGGTTTTCCTTTTTCAATCTGTATAATCGAAACCTCTGGTCTGGATACGATTTCCAGCTCGCTTTCCTTCATCGCATCAGCATAAGTATGATCAATTGCCTCTTCAGCGGCATCCTCATAGAAAACACCTACCCCATACATTTTTTCAATCATATTTAAGGGAGCTTTTCCCCGGCGGAAGCCTGGAACAGCAAATCGATTTTTATTCTTTTTGTATACGGTCTTAATACATTCTTCAAACTGCTGAGCTGAAACCTCTACGGTCAGCTTTGCCATGTTCTTTTCCAATTTTTCTACTTGTAAACTCATGTTATGGGTTCCTCCTTAATCTGTCTGTGAACCGCCTGACCTTAAGGGCGTTACACTTCAATTTAATACTATAGCATATCCGCCCACCAAATACCAGCCCTAAAATACAGAAAATTTGCAGGAAATTTGCATATATTTTATTTTTCGTATTGAATGGCAGCCTTTACCTGAGCGGCAGCTTCTTTCCCAACCAAAAGCCCTGCAATCTCAAGCCCTAAATCCAGGGCAAACCCCAGTCCCCTTGCCGTAGTAATCAATCCGTCCGTTACCACACCATCTTTTGTGCAGTCAGCACCTTCTAAGCTGTCCTCAAAGCCTGGATAACAGGTTGCCTTCTTTCCTTTTAAAAAGCCAAGGCCTCCCAGCACACTGGGAGCTGCACAGATAGCTGCAACTCTTCTGTCTTCGCCAAGGGCCTGCTCCAAGGCTGCGGCAAGTTCTTTGTGCTCTGCCAGATGCTTCGTTCCCGGCATCCCTCCCGGGAGAAAAATGCAGTCTGCCTCCCCCGGCACAGATTCTTCCCACAGCATATCCGTTACAATCTTTATCCCATGAGATCCGGTTACAATCCGTTCCCCTGACATAGAAACTAAAATCACTTGAATTCCGCAGCGAATCATCACATCTGCCGCCGCCAAACATTCCACTTCTTCCAAGCCTTCTGCCACACAGGCATATACCTTTGCTTTCATAATGATCAATTACCTCCTGATTTTAATTCCAATTTAAACTACTTGTGCTGGCTGAATATCATGCAGTCAGTAAATAACTTCTGCCAGTCAATACCATCCTGTGCTGTCTGGTTCCATCTGCTGGGTATAAACTGCCCCGTCCTGATCCGGCCTGTGAGGGCCATTTCTGGGAATTCCAAGCCGTTCCTCCCGAAGTTTCAGATACAGCTCTGCCAAGGTAGCTTCCAGATAAGGCTCCACAAAAATCATACCTACACAGCAAAAGAGTAAGCCTATTAAATACCATCCGATAAAGGACAGCTCCAGCAGCCAAGTATCCAATTTATTTCCATCCATCATTTCCTTACTTAGCCGGAAAACCTCCTGGCTGTCCATGTCTGGGTACTCTGCAACCAGATAGGGAACCATATAATATTCGTAATGCTTGATGATCCCAGGAATCACAAACAGCAATGTCCATAATGTTTCATACAGTCCTCGGAGAAACTGGATTTTCACAGTATTCAAATATCGTCCAGCATTAAAATTTCCAAATAATTCGGAAATGCCCGCATGTTCCCCATATAGTGTGCTTATAGTAAAATACCGGCATTTCCCCACTAAAATCACATTCGATACAAAAATTCCAAACCCCCAGACTATGACAAAAATAACGAATGCAATGGAAACGCTCAGCAGGGTAACTCCCAGACTAAAAGAAGGATTCTGCCATATTTCTGGCATCTTTACACTGTATCCGTGACCAGTAACATTTTTCTGAAACGAAATTTTAATTCCGCCCCCAATATCTCCTCCCAGTATTCCAGACAAAAAAGTCACAAGAAGACCATAACCATAATACTTCTCAAGCCCCGCCCATGCACGTTCCTTCAGTTCAGCCCTAGTCCACATAGCGCCTCCTTTACCAAATCATGTTCCTGTTTCCTAAGTCAATATCCTAATTATAGCATTTGTTTCCCATATGCCACACATTCACAATGCACCATGCTCTCCTGCATTCGCTAAATAATCAGATATTGGTTTATCACTAAGCCAAAAAACCCTTCTAAGTGTCCCCATTATATCACAAAAGAAAACCTGATAAAATATTTTTCTTGAGAATTTCTGCAGTTTCATGATACACTATGTAGCAACACCAGCCCTTCCTCCGCGGACCTTTCTCCCCCTCCTGTTTAAGAAACAAATGAACCCAGAAAGGAGTTTTCATGGAAATTGAACGCAAATACTTAGTAGAACAGCTTCCCGAAAATTATCAATCCTATCCCTTCCGCTCCATCCAGCAAGGTTATTTATGTACCTTACCTGTGATACGCATTCGAAAGGAAGATGAGGATTATTACCTTACTTACAAAGGGAACGGGCTTTTAGCCAGGGAAGAACATAATCTTCCCCTTACTGAAGAAGCCTACAGGCACCTGGTTCAAAAGATAGACGGCATTCTTCTGTCAAAGAAGCGATACCTGATTCCTCTTTCGGATGCATATTCATCTGCCCTTCCTCATCCAAAACCTGCCGACGGTCTTACGGTTGAACTGGATATTTTTGAGGGAACTTACCAGGGCCTGATTCTGGCTGAAGTCGAGTTTTCTTCCATAGAAGAAGCACAGCGCTTTTCCCCGCCTTCCTGGTTTGGAAAAGATGTCACATTCAGCGGAGAATACCAAAACAGCAAGTTAAGCGCCGGCAAATAACAGCCGGCGCTTATTTTATCCTTACTTCTTAGCAATATACTTCCGAATATCCAATGCAATCGAAACGATGATTACAATACCTTGAACGATATACTGGTAGTTGGTTTCCAGGCCCAAAAACTGCATGGCAGATTTCAAAAGCTCAAATACCAAAACACCAATCAATACGCCGGATACCTTACCAACACCACCATTTACAGATACGCCGCCAATGGTACATGCAGCAATTGCCTCCAGCTCATAGCCGTTACCCATGTTAACAGACGTTCCGCCTGCTTTTGCACCCAGAAGGAAACCAGCCAATGCGTACAGCATAGCAGCCATAACGTAAATAACAATCTTACTTCTCTTTACATTTACACCAGATACTTCTGCCGCCTGTTCATTGCCTCCGATCGCATACATATACTTGCCGTGAGGTGTCATATTATACAAGAACCACATCAATACACCTACTATCAGAGCAATCCAGAACAAGAAGGGAATCCCTAAAAAGCTTCCTGTAGCCACATAAGTATAGTCATTCCGGTATCCGCCGATTGGTGTTGCATCAGTATAAACCAGACAAATGCCGTAAACCATAAGCTGCATACCCAAAGTTCCGATAAAAGCAGGTACGCTTAAGTAGGAAACTACAAGACCATTAATAAGTCCGAATATGGCACAAAACAGCATAACAAAAATCAATACCAGGAACACATTAAAAGCAGGCAA
The DNA here is from genome assembly GCA_022796475.1 of Lachnospiraceae bacterium. Lineage (GTDB taxonomy): Bacteria > Bacillota > Clostridia > Lachnospirales > Lachnospiraceae > Caccovicinus. The sequence goes on from JAAWIS010000052.1 coordinate 17,728, forward strand.
ATTCTTGGTCAGTTCGAAATGTCCGGAATAATCCGGCTTTTGAAGAAGCGTACCAGAGATACAAGCTGCCAGGCCAACCATACGTCCTGCCGAAAGGTCTGTACCTTTCGTAATCAGACATCCGGAAACGCCTACTGCAATAATAAAACGAGGAGCTACATTCAGCGCAATGCTTTGTAAGTTCCGCGGTGTGAAAAATTTAGGCCGCATAATACCAGTATAGATTACCAGAAGTCCCAATACACAGATAATCCCGTAATTAATAAGGAATTGCTTCCAATCCATCTTTTTACTCATTTTTTTATCCTCCCTAATTGTCGAACTGAGTTGCAAAACTCATAACCCTCTCCTGGGTTGCCTCATCACCTTCCAGCTCTCCGGTTACATGGCCATTACACATAACCACGACCCGGTTAGACATACCAAGAAGCTCCGGCATCTCGGATGAAATCATAATAATTGACTTGCCCTGTTTTACTAAATCAATCATAATCTGGTAAATTTCATATTTTGCGCCTACGTCAATACCCCTGGTAGGCTCATCCATAATCAGCACGTCCGGATTATTTGCCAGCCATCTTGCGATAATTACCTTTTGCTGGTTTCCTCCGGATAATGACTGGATTAACGTTTTGCTGCTTGGCGTTTTGATGCTTAATTTGCCAACATTGTCCTGAACCAGGTTTTCAATCTTTTTATGGTTCAGCATGGCGCCGCCTTCTAAATATTGATTTAGTGAGGATATTGAAACATTATCCGCTATGGAAAGGCATCCTAAAATACCAGTTCCCCGGCGGTCTTCCGTAATCATGCCAATTCCGCTTCGAATTGCATCCGCAGGACGCTTAATATTTGCCTTCTGGCCTTTAATCAGCACTTCTCCGCTGGCAATTCCCCTCATGCCGAAAATTGCTTCCATAATTTCTGTCCGCTGTGCGCCTACCAGACCTCCGAAACCTAAGATCTCGCCTTTGCGCAGCTTAAAAGAACAATTCTGGAACGAACGTGCATGAATCGAACAAAGATCTTTTATTTCCAGAACCACTTCATCCGTTCGATAATCTTCTTTAGGAGGATATACATTCGTTAATTCACGCCCAACCATCTGGCGGACGATTTCATCATCTGTAATATCCTTTACTTCCCAAGATCCTACATAAGTTCCATCCCGCATGATGGTAATATCATCCGCAATCTGCCGAATCTCTGCCATCTTGTGGGAAATATATATCATAGCAACACCTCTGGATTTTAAATCCCGGATAATACGAAACAGTGCTTCCACTTCGTTATCCGTCAGAGAAGAGGTAGGTTCATCCAAAATCACTAATTTTGCATTCTGAGAAACGGCTTTTGCTATCTCCACAGACTGCATCTGTCCGATGGAAAGCGTGCCTAACTTTGCCTTCGGATCAAATTCCATTTTTACATCTTTTAACCATTTTTCGGCTTCCTCATTCATGGTTTTATGGTCAATCATGCTAAGAGGTCCGATTTTTTTCAGAGGATACCGTCCCAAATACATATTTTCTGCAATCGTTCTCTCCGGAATCGGCTGCAGTTCCTGGTGTACCATTGCCAGGCCTTTACTCAGCGCATCATCTGGATTCTCGATTACAGTACCATTGCCGTCAATTTTAATCGTTCCGGTATCCATCTTATAAATACCGAATAAACATTTCATCAGTGTCGATTTCCCCGCACCATTTTCCCCCATCAGAGCATGGACCGTTCCTGGGCGTACCTTCAGATGCACACCGTCCAAGGCCTTTACACCCGGGAAGCTTTTCGATACATTTTCCATTTCCAGCCTGTATTCTGCCATCCCTTCGTCTCCTTTCAAAAAATAGGGTGTATCAGAAGATACACCCTATATAAGCAAATTTGAATCTAATTACTTAAGAGCGTCTAATACTTCCTGCGCATTCTCTGTCGTAACCTTGGTATAGTCAACCATATTAACCGGAGCAACATCTTCACCCTGTAAGAACTGAACTGCAATATCTGCAGCAGACTTAGCCTGAGCAATGTGATCGTTGAATACAGTACCAGTCATCTTGCCGTCTAATACGTTCTGAACTGCTTCCGTTAATGCATCAACACCAACTAAGTAAATATCTTCGTTTACTTTACGTCCTGCTGCCTCGATTGCCTGCAGTGCGCCAAGAGCCATAGCATCGTTGTTGCAGAATACAACTTCTACCTCATCGCCAAACTGGGTTAATGCATCCTGGGTCAACTGCTGGCCCTTAGCCTGATCCCAGTCACCACGCTGCATAAACAGCTCTTCTACTTCTTTTCCAGCATCTGTTAATGCTTTAACAGAGAACTCTGTTCTGTACTGAGCATCTACATTCTCCGGATCGCCCTGGATCATGATGTAGGAAATCTTTCCGTCGCCGTTGATATCGCCGCCGGTAGAGGTTTCCAAGATTTCTTCGCCCTGGAATGTACCAGACTGTCTTGCGTCACAGCCTACATAAGTAGCCTTAATGCCTTCTGCTGCCCATCTGTCCTCTTCTTCTACATCTGGCTCACGGTTAATATAAACTACCGGGATGCCTGCTTCATTACACTTATCAGTAATCTGAGGAGCGGAAGAAGCCTGTACCAGATTCAGGATCAGCACATCTACTCCAGAAGTGATAAAGTTGTCAATCTGGTTGGACTGCTCAGCCTGATCGCCCTTACCATCCTGGATGGTAATGTTCTCAGCCTTAAAGCCTAAATCTTCTACCAGATATCTCTCTAATTCGTTGCGGTATAAGGTCATGAAGTTGTCATCAAACTTATAAATAGAAATACCAACTTTTACATTAGAAGCATCAAAATCACCTGCTGCTTCTTTTACTTCCTCTGCGGTGGTTTCTGCTGCTTCTTCAGCCTCTTTTGCAGTGGTTTCTTCAGCCTTTGCAGTAGTTTCCTCTGCTTTTGCAGTTGTGGTTTCAGCCGCTGTTGTTTCTGTGCTGCCGCCGCTGCAGGCTGCCATGGAAAGGGCCATCGTAGATGCCAGTCCAACTGCCATAACCTTTTTTAATAATTTCATAAAAATCTCCTCCCTACTGGAAATATTTTTATTGATTGGCATCTTTGCCATATCAATAGCTACAGTTTACCTTATTTTTATGCATTTTTCCATATAATTTTTTTTAATTTCTTATAAAATTTCTTTGAATCCCCAGATTACAGATCGCAAAAATTTACTTTATAACTTTCCAGACCGGGAGCCCAGTTACCTTGTCCGCCATCTTATATTCCAGATTATCCTGTTTCTATATTTTACTTACAAAACATCGCTTTCTGTCCTACCCAATAATAAATTTTATCTTCCAGCCCGATTTTTTCCTTTGGCTCCTCTCCTAAGGCAAGAGCCGCTGCAATCGTAATAATGGCTTCTGCATACTCTGTCCGGTCGCACTGTACTGTGCCTAAAAGGCTTCCACGTTCCAGTGCAGAAATTCCCTGAGGCGTTCCGTCGATTCCTACAATGTGAATTGGATCGGTTATCTGCAGCCGCTGAACTGCATCAACCGCACCAAGAGCCATATCATCATTATTGCTGATAACCAGTTCAATTTGTCCCGGAAACTCTTCCAGCCACTGTTCCATGAATGCTGATGCCTGGCTTCTTTCCCAATTTGCTATCCCCCCTGTCAGCTTTTCCAAAGGCACGCCGCCATCCATTAACGTCTGAACCGACCATTCTGTCCGGATTAGGGAATCCTGATGGCTGGTTTCTCCCTCTAACAGAACATAATTTACCTTCCCGTCACCGTTCAGATCAATACTTAATGGATTTTTCCGGTATGCTTCCACAACAATTTCACCTTGCAGCACTGCCGATTCCTTGGCAGATACCCCTACATAATATAATTTTTCCCATAGATTCAGATCCTCTTCCACCGGTTCCCGGTTAAAAAAAACAATCGGAACGTCAGCCACCATAGCCTTATCAATCATAACAGATGCCATGGAACGGTCCACTAAATTCACACAAAGGGCATCATATCCCAGAGAAATCATCCGCTCGGCCTGGCTGTTTTGGGTATTCTGGTTTTCCTTTGCATCTTCTATATTTAGCACAACTTTAATTCCAGTTTCCTGCTCATATGCCTTTGCCTGTTCTTCTAAAGCCTGCCGGACATTGCTGATAAACGTGTCATCTCCGCGATACAGCAAAATTCCTAACCGGATTGCATGCTTTTCTTTTTCACCTGATTCTTCCCTGCCTTTTCCGATCCAGATCCAAACGGCAGCTAAACCAGCTAATAGAGCCGCACACAAAAGCCAAATTTTTTTCTTCATTAAAAATCCCTTCCTTAAAGTTAGTCGATCGGATACAGCATTTTTTCATAAACAGGATTGCGAAGATCCTCTTTTGTAATGTAGTAAGCCTTCATATTGGTCTGCTCTTTTAAATTTCCTCCGCCCTGAATGGCCTCGACTGCCTTTTCTACACTTAAATACCCTTCATCAAACCAGTTGTGAACTACCAGTCCCTGAATAATCCCCTTATCCAAATAATTCAGAATCCGGTTTGTGCCGCCGATTCCATATAACTCTGGTTTTGGCCCGCCGCTGCTTTCATTCTCCTCAAGAATCTTTGCCGCTTCTTCCAGACTGCTTTCATCCAATGCTATCATTACTCCATTCTGTGTGTGCAGGAAATCGGCTTCTTCTTCCATCCAGGTTCCATCCTTTTCTGTATCCAGGACAGCAACTGAAAGGGGATAGCCGAAAGCCGAAAGAACCTGGTAAATCCCATCATAAAGTTCTCTTGCATATCCGTATTCCAAACCCTTTGTAAGCAGGTGAACGGAAACATTTTTATGATTTTCCCTGACTGCCTCTCCCAACAGCCTTCCTGCCTCCATATAATCAATTGAAATCCCTGCTGCCGCCTGGGCATGTGGAAATATATTCCCCAGAATAATTAGAGGGCTGTTTAATACCATTTCGTCCAAACCAGCCATAGCTTCCACAGGATTCGCAGGAGAAAGGATAACCGCCTTTGCCCCGTCGGAAATTTCTCTGGCAATCAGACCAAGCTGCTGGTTCTGATCATTCGGCTGATATAAGGTAATAAAATTTAAATCCACATGAAGCTCCTGGGCAGCCCGATCCATGCCCTTTCTAAGTTTTTCGTAATCCTCATCAGAGGAATCCTCCACAATTACAGATATTGGGTAGATCTCTGTTTTTTTCTCCCGGATAATTAAATTGGTGGAAGACATCAGATAAAGCAGCACCAAAATAACAGCAGAAACGCCAAAAAACAGCCTATATGTTCCCTGTTTCATTTTGTCCTCCTTTCTGCCTGTCAGATTCCCGCTCCAAAATCTCAGAGTAAGAAACTGCCGGAAGATAAATCCGGATTGTTGTGCCCTCATCCGGTTCCGATTCAATCGTAAGGCCGTAATATTCTCCGAAATAAAGCTTTATCCGCTCATTTACATTCCGCACACCGATGCCTGAACCACGGCCGGAAGGAACGTGGGACGTGTTGGCAAATAAGCTTTCCACCCTCTCTTTCGTCATCCCTAACCCGTTATCCCGAATCACAAGGCACAGGTATTGCTCCTGTTCTTTTGCTTCTTCCAAAAGACTTGCCTGTATCAGAATTTCTCCATCTCCATCCATAAATTCCATTCCGTGGTAAATTGCATTTTCTACCAATGGCTGAAGCATTAATTTTAAACTGGCAAGCTCTAGTACATCTTCCTCTGCCTGAATCTCATAAGAAAATTTATTTTTAAATCGCATTTGCTGGATCATCAAATAATTTCTTACATGCTCCAGTTCATCACGTACTGGTATAATACTTTTCCCTTTGCTTAAACTGATCCGGAAAAAACGTGCCAGGGCAGTTACTACCTTTACCGCTTCTGATTTTTTCTCATTTTCCACCATCCAGACAATGATATCTAATGTATTATAAAGAAAATGGGGATTAATCTGGGACTGAAGCGTATCAAATTCACTCTTACGTTTGGATTCATGTTCTGCCACAATATCCTGCATCAATACCTGAATCTGACTGGCCATAGCTGCTACAGACCGGCCCAAATGCTGGATTTCATAGGATCCTCCGATATAAACCGATGTATCCAGTTTCCCTTCTTCCAACTGACGTACCGATTCTTCCAGTTTATGAATAGGATTCGTAATTTTAGAAGAAATGTAGTAATTGATCACGGAAAGAATAAACAAGATCAAAAGCACAATAAACAAAATAAACAGCCTTGCTTTCATGCCTCCGAAGGATACTCCCTGAACCGGTGTGACTCCTACCAGCTTCCATCCGGTATAACTGATCGTGTTGACCACC